>JACQXX010000045.1 GCA_016208495.1 Acidobacteriota bacterium
ACCTGCCACCGACATCGGGTAGGCGACTCCATCCAACCATTGCAGGCTGCGCGTTACCCGCCCGTTGGTTTCATATTCATAAAACATTCCTTGCCGGTCAGTCGGTGCTCCGTCCGTAACTGTTCCAACCATTCGGCCTTTATTGGCATTGGTGTCCTGTAACTCAGCGGGCCGGTCCGCCGTTGGAATGTTACTCACCTGGTCGTAGAAATACCGGACCGTCGGCGTCGGCGCGACATCGCCCGTGACCGTGTAACTCTTGACCAGCAACCGTCCCAGAATGTCATAGGTGTAGCTGGTCTGGGCCTGTCGGGCATCCGTCCGCAGCGTCAGGTTCGACGCCGGGTCATACTGGTAACTGGTGACTCCACTTTCCGGAACATTGGCCTGGAGCAGCCGGCTCATTCCGTCATAGCTGAAACTTCGGGTCTGGTCTTCGTTGCGTCCCCCACTCTGCTTCACCTGGAGCAGATTTCCCCGCGCATCATAACCATAGGTTGTCACGTAGCCCAATCCGCCTGGATCTTCAACCACTTCCCGGACTCGTCCCAGCGCATCGCTCCGGCTCTGACGGCGTTTCCCGGCCTGGTCCTCGACCAGCACCACCGGCCCGGCGTAGCTGCTCATCACCGTCCCGGTTGACTGGCTCAGGTTTTTATCTTCAGCCGTCGTCACTCGCACCACCCGCGACAACCCGTCATATTCGCTCCCGGTCCAGCCATAGGTCTCATCATCCAGGGTTCGATAGGGATTCGACACTTTTTCCGGTCGTGCCATCCCGTCATATTCAGTTTCAGAGAAAACCATTCCGGTTGGGTCGTGCCGTTCGCTCCGAATCGGCTTGAGCATCCCGTCAAACTCGCTGGTGGCTGTCAATGATTGACTTCCGTCAATCGCTACGGTTGACGTCACCGACACCGGATAGTCGCCCGCCGCGCTGTAGCCGTAGGTCGTGAATCCCATCCCCGCCGGACGATTCACCCGCGTCAGCCGGTCCAGCGAGTCAACATAATCGTACGTTGTTGTTTCTCCGTTATTTCCAGTTTCGTCTTGCACTAACCCGGTGTTGAGGTCATAGGTGGTGACCGTCGCCAGGCTCACGCCGCCAACCGTCACCGAAGTGGTATTTGGATAGGCATGGTTGAAGAGTCCGCCGGTATACCCAATCGTCGTTTCCCGCCGCTGGCTGGCGGCATTCGCTGGACCGAAGGTTTTGACCACGTTTCCCGCGATGTCGTACTGTGAGAATGAATCCGATAGTTTCGCGCCTGTTTTGTCGAATACCTCGACTTTGGTCACGTTGCCGCGTGTTGTCCAGCTTGTTCCATAGGGATTGGTATTGTGGACACTCGTCGGCGCAAAGGTCCGCCCAACGAGCCCCGCCGCCAGCTCTCCGCTGTACTGGTCGTAGGTATACACCGTTCTCGATTCCAGGCTTTCCGCCTGGGTATCTGGATGATACCCGTAGATCGCTTCCTGGCTCGGCAGTGACCGCAAATGGATGTTTTTGTTCGTGGCGTAATTGCTTCCCCCAAGCGTGGTGACATAGCTCCGATTGACCCGCCGCAGCTTCTTCCCGTCGTAGTCAAACACCGTTTCATCCACGACATTGGTGTACTCGTCGTAGGTCATCCGCGTCTCAGATTTCTGTCCGTTTTCCCACTCCATCACCGTCTTGACCAGTCGCACATCCAGCGCCGGTTGCGAATCCAGATTGGCCGGGTTGCGCCACACCTGGGCTTGCGACCACGTGACCGTCTCCCGCTGCTCAAACGTGTAGCGCGTCTGCTGCAAATAGCCGGTTTCCGCGTCAAAGTTGCTGGTTGTGGGCGGCAACACGGTTGTTTCAATTTCCTTGGCTTCCTGCCACGTTTTAAACCCAAGCTGCGGCGGACGGGTGCTGGTCTGGCCGTTGAAAAGCGGTGGATCAAGTGGCGCGGTCTTGAACCGGTGGCGGACTACCTGGAGTCGTTCATTCTCCGCACCTTCATGGACTTCGGTCACCTGATGGCGGTCGCCGTCCAGGCGTTTCGCGTGGTAACTGGTTTTTCCTTCCAGGGCTTGCCCATCGGCATACACTCGTCGTTCTTTCACCACCCGGAAAATCTGCGGGTCAAAACTGTAGACCGGTCCGGGCGACTGCATCTCTGTCTCCATCGTGTACTGCACCTTGCCACCGGATGGGGTCTCGACCTCCGCAATTTCGCCATAGCTGTTATAGCGGAACCGCCACTGGTGTCCTGACGGCAGCGTAATCGCCGCCGGCATCTGGCCCGGATTAAACACTTCAGGGGTTTGGAAGAACTGGGCTTCAGGGAAGAGCTGGCCAATCGTCTTGATGGTTTCGTTGGCCACCAGTAGATCCCCCAGCCGATCTTTCTCAACATCAATCGTGCGAGCAGTTCCGGCCTCAGTGGTTCCCGGCAGCGTCACTCGCATCAACAGGTCCTTGCCTGACACCTGGACGTTGTATTGGATCTGGATTTCCCGCCCGAGCGTGTCAATGATTTTCGTCAGGATGGACGAATTTGGCCGATATTCATACCGGATCACATTTCCGTTGCGGTCTTGTTGTTTCACAACCCGGTTCTGGTCAATCGTGAAGCGTGTTCCATCGCGCAGCACCACCGTTCCATTCAAGAAGGGCTGGACACTTCCCGCACCGAGTTTGGATGCCCGATCCCGAATCTCAACCGGGTTGCCGTTCCCGTCGTGGCTGTAAAATGTGGCGGCGGTTCCATCAGTCGAGACCCAGGTTGCTCCGCGTGACAGTCCTTCGCAGCCATTGACCAGCAATGGCGCGCCATTCGCCACCGGGTCGCGAAATTCATACTCGGTTCCATCCGGTGCCGTGAACGTGATCGTCGTCAGCGTCCAGATGTAGCGCGGAAAATACCCGGCGCCGCCCGCATCGCCGCACGCGACTGGAATGTCGTTCCACCCACTCTGCCGCGCTGATAATCGCCCCGCGTGGAGCAGCCATCCCGGCGCAATCATCGGCACGCCCGTGTCCCACTCGCGAAACACCGGAACTGAAACCGGATCCAGTTCGGTGCCCGGAGGCGCGCCCTGCGACACGGGTCGTCGTTTCTGTTCCGCCCGCCACAGCTTGGCGTTGTATGACAGCACCACCGCCGCCGTCATCCCGCCGCGTCCGGACAGTGCCCCCAGCGGAAACCGCATCGAGAGATTCCCATTGTAAAGGTTCACGGTATCGAAAGACCCGCCATCATAGCTCCCCAACGGAGGCACGCCCTTGGCCAGCGAGGACGGCGTCGTCACCGACGATGGCGACACCTGGGCCCAGAGCGACGCGGATGAAAGATGAAGCACGATGAAGACAGCGAAGAACAAAACACACAGACAGCGGACGGAGTTGAATCGCATAAAAGACATCACTGAAAAATCTCAAAAAAATAGAAACGGGGGTCAAGACCCACGATGAACCGACGCCAGTTCTAACCAGGCCAGCGCTCATCTTTTCTTTTATTGGTTGATCTCACGGCGTAACCGTGATGGTGCAGCTTCCCAAATCGGCATTGGCCGGATCGGAGAGTTGATGGACTCCAGCAGTCAACGCCAGTTCCACCTTGGCGTCGTTGCCTTCCTGGGGAAGGTCGAGCGGGGAAGCACCTGGCGCGTCAACCGATAGGTCGGGGCCACCAGCGTTCCGGTGCAGGTCTGCACATTCAGGACACGGGTTCCAGCGGGAACGGTCACCTCGGCTGGTTCAAACCCAAATGGCGTGGCATAGACCACGATCCAGCCCACCTGTCCCTTTGGACTTTGGCCGGAAGCGGTGCCACCGCCACCGGGGTCGGGACTGGAGTGGGCACGGCAACCGACGACGGACCGCTTTTGGCCTGCGAACTCCGACCGGTCAAACCGATGCCGACACCGATCAGCACCAGAAGCACCATCAGCGCCAAAAGAACGGGCTTCCTTCGATGGAACAAAGTGTTGGTCAATTTCATAAAACAACCTTTGACTGTAAACAGCCATAAATCAATCAACCCTGAGTCCTTCGCAAAAAGGACATAGACCCATCTTCTCTCAAAAAGAGAAGTACAATCTCATTGCATTGCAATGATTTCCAGGATTAAATAGGAATACGATTCGGCCTAAGATGTTAGGATTCCAAAATAACAAAGTATGTAAGCCGGTGTCAACTGGTTTTTGGAGCGGAAATGTAAAAACAATAAAAGCGGCGTCAAGTGGGCCGCACTCCACACCTTAATTTCCAGAGCTTGTTTCCAGCCCTTTCGAAAGTGTCTCGACATAACTCTGAACTCCACTAAAGAGTGATTCGGCAATCGTCTGGCGGAATTCAATTGTTCGTAAGGCGTCGGCATCCTTGGGGTGGCTAATAAATGAAACTTCAGCCAGGATGCTCGGCATGGTGGTGCCGACCAGCACCACAAACGGCGCCTTTTTCACTCCTCGATTCAACCCGGAATGAGGACTGACTCGGGTTAACCCGTTTACCAGATTGGTTTGAACGTGTTGGGCAAAGTCACGGGATTCGGCAACTTTGTTGTTGAGCGCGATTTGCTGAAGTAAATCAAGCAGGTCATTGACGTTGCGTGAGGTGGTCGCATTTTCACGAGTGGCGACTTCGAGTTCTTCCTTGGACGCGTCACGACTCAGGAAGTAGGTTTCAACCCCGCTGGCCAGGCTCGATGGGCTGGAGTTCGTGTGGATTGAAATGAAAAGATCGGCCTGTTTGGTATTGGCAATGGCGGTTCGTTCTTCAAGAGGAATAAATCGGTCGCTATCACGGGTCAAAATGACTTCGACATCTTTCATTCGTTGTTGAATGGCTGCCCTGAGTCGAAGGGCAATATCAAGGACCACATCCTTTTCATAAATGTTGTCTTTGCCGGTAGCGCCCAAATCAGAGCCTCCGTGACCCGGATCAATCACAATCCGTTTGACTTTCAGCCCCAGGGCCCGCATCAGGGTAATGTCGCCCGCCGCTGTTTGCTGGGCGCCTTTGATTGAGGGAAGAGGTGTCGTCGAGGCCAGGATCTCAGCATCTTCGGCAATCGAGCGTGACCCACGCAGGTCAACCACCAACCGCGGTGGGTCGTCGAGTGCAAAAATAGCGAAATCACGCAGTTGGGTGCACTCAATCGCGACTTCAACCGAGCTGGTTGAAGATGAGTAGCGGATATTTTTCAAGAGTCCATTGGGGGTAACGACAACTGGTCGCCCAGCCAGGAGCGGGGAAACTTTGGCTGAAGGAAGCTTCAACACCAGAGTGGATCCATTTAAGGATCGTTCGTAGGTGCCCGGGATGCTGAGATCGAGAATCACCCGGGCATAATCCGGGCCGGAAAAGTGGCGAATCTGTCCAATGGTGGTGATTCCGGCCTGATCATCCTGCGACTGGGCAAACAGTACATTTTCACCAGTTGTTTGATCACCCGATACCGTGCCGATTCGGGCGAGGCTGGCCAGTGCTTCGCGGGCACTCACCGAGTTGGGGTATTGCTCGACGATCAATTGATACGCACGTGCCGCCTGACTGATTTCCTGGAGGTTGTGTTCGTAAATTTGGGCAATGCTGATGAGTGCGCGGGTGGTATGTGGACTGGTTTCATAGGTTTCCAGCAGATTTTGGTAGCACCCGATGGCACTGTAGAAATACCGCGTTTTTTGAAAACGCGATCCCATCTCCCGAAAAACCTCAGCCTGACCAATGAGTGCCGCATCGCCGACGGTTTGCTCGGTGTCAAGGCGGACCGCACGCTGGTAGATGCCGATCAGGTCAAGATATTCAGTTTCAGTGTGTGCAACTTTGGGATTATTGGCGAAGGTCTGCCGCAAGATCGTGGCGCGTTCAACCAGTTCGTGGGAAATGGAGACATTTTGCAGCGTTGGTTGTTGGGCGTGATAGTCATAGCGCAAAGGAGCGGCCAAAAACATCAGCAACCCAACCGCACCCACCGTCAAACACCGACAGACGAACCGCACGAAATCTGGCACACGTACGGTTTCAAAGTTCATTCGAAGCATACTGCTACAGGGTTTCGCTTTTAAATTTTCAGCGCAAAAGGTGGCTGAATGAAACGGGGAGGAGCCGTCCCCACAAAGCTTCGGGTGATGAAGCAGAAAATGCGCTTAACCCCTTGATTGATTTCGGAAAAGATGCCCTTGATAGGTTAGGAAGACAGGCGCTATTGTACCACAGCTTGGGGTTCCGCCAAGCGAATTCATCCGTTATCAATTGCCGGAAACCTGTCATTTTCCAATCTTTTCGAGCGCCAAACATTTATCCAAAGGTGACAGCTCCCCGATCAGACACAAATCTGAATCACTGGCAATTGCTTACACTTTTTCAAAAGAGTATCCCTGACCAGGAGGGAAACAAGGAGAACGAATGCGACTGAAAATATTGGCCTCTGTTTTACTTACCGTTGTGCTGCTGGGGCAAGCCCTGCCGCTCCGTGCTGACGAAGGGATGTGGCTGCCTGACACGATTGGAAACCGGCAACTGCTCCAAAAGATGAAAGCCAAAGGCTTTACCTTGCGACCAGAAGACGTCTTTTCAAACACCGCCCCCAGTTTAAAAGATGCGATTGTGATTGTTGATGGGGGCACGGCTGAGTTTGTTTCAGACCGTGGATTACTTTTGACCAACCACCACGTGGCGTTCCAGGCGATTGCGACTGAAAGCACTCCGGAAAAGGACTACTTGAAAAATGGGTTTGTCTCAAAAAGCGAAGCCGAGGAAATCGCGATCAAAGATGAAACCTACCGCTGCAAAATCTTGAAAGAAGCACGTGATGTAACCGCTGACATGCTGGCGGGGGTCACTGACCAGATGAATGCCGAAGAGCGCAACGCGGCCATTGAAACCAAACGCCGCGACCTTATCAAAGCCGCTCAGACGAGCAAGAATTATGAGTGCCAGGTGGTGGCGATGCTGAGCGGGTTGAAATACTACCTGTATGTGTATGAAGTCTATCCGGATGTCCGGCTGGTGTATGCTCCACCGCTGGCCATCGGAAAGTTTGGTGGCGACATTGATAATTTCCAGTGGCCACGCCATACAGGTGATTTCACGTTCCTGCGTGTCTACTCAGCGCCAGATGGCAGCCCGGCTGAATACTCACCAACCAATGTGCCGTACCGTCCCAAAAAATTCCTTCCGATTTCCCTTAACGGCTACAAGGAAAAAGACTTTGTGATGATTATGGGATATCCAGGGAAAACTTCGCGCTATCTCGAAGCGTCTGCCCTGGCCAATACGGCTGAAGTCCAACTGCCGTTTACGGTTAAATACTACACCGCCCGCATTGAACTGTTGCGCGAAGCCGGACGCAACAACCGGCAACTGCAACTCGAACTGGCTTCGCTGGTGGCTGGTCTGGCCAATACGCAAAAGAATTTTGACGGCGCAATCCGAGGACTCAAACGTTCCAACCTGCTGGCCCGTCGGCGGGCTGAAGAAGCCGAACTGGCCAAATTTATTGATTCGCGTCCCGATATGAGAGCGAAGTATGGCGATGTGCTCTCTAAACTCGACAACGTGAATGAAAAATGGCGGCGGACCATCGTCGGTAACACGCTGGTCAATGCCCTGTCCAGCCCGTTGAGCTTCCCAGCCTTTTCAACTGGGATTTTTGCCGCCACATTTGCTATGGATCAGGAAAAACCTGAAGCTGAGCGAACCATCCCGCCAGCGATTGCCATGGGGTTGAAAAAGCAAATTCCAGTTGTGTTCAAAGATCGCAAGCCTGAAATTGAGCAGCGAATCTATGAAATGTTGTTCCAGTTTGCTCGCGAACTGCCTGCTGACCAAAAGGTGGAAGTCTATGAAAACCTCTTCCGAGGCAAGACAGGTGAGGCCCGCATTCAGGCCGAGAAAGACTTTGCTGAAAAGGTTGTCAATCACCCAAATCTGTCATCTGCCGATGGGGTCGCTCGACTGGCTGACATGTCAGCCAAACAGATGCGTGATCTCAATGACCCGGTCATCAATTTCCTGTTGAGCGCCGCGAAAGAAATCCCTGAAATTGCCAAACGCACCGAAGGGTACAACACGCGGGTCGCCAAACTCCGGGCTGAATATATCGAAGTCCTGACGCTGTTCCGCCGCACGGATCCAATTTATCCGGATGCCAACCGGACATTGCGCTTTACGTATGGCGAAGTGCTCGGCTACACCCCATTTGATGGAGCAACCTACCGTTACTACACCACTCTCAAGGGAGTAGTTGACAAAGATACCGGTGCTGAACCGTTTGACGTTCCGGCTGAACTCAAATCACTGGTTGAAAAACGTGATGTGGGTGGTTATAGCGATCCTCGATTTGGCGATGTACCGGTTGCGTTTTTGGCAACCACCGACATTACCGGAGGGAACTCGGGGTCACCGATCATGAATGGTCGGGGTGAGTTGATCGGGATTGCCTTTGACGGGAACTTTGAAGGTCTGGGGAGCGACTATGCCTTCAACCCGGAACTGGCACGCACCATCAGCGTGGACATCCGGTACGTTCTGTTCCTGGTTGAAAAAATGGCTGGTGCCACTCATTTGCTCAAGGAACTCAAATTTGCCGGCAAGGCTGCCGGTGCCCGCTAATCCAGAATGAAAAACGTGTCAGTACCACCTGCGTCAGCGGGTGGGTTTACAAGTAATACACTCCACCCGCTGACGCAGGTGGTACTGACTTTTAGTTTTGAGGTTCAGTCTATGTCGTTTCGAAAGAGTCTTTTGGTCGCCGGTGTTGTGACACTCCTTGGTTTTCATTCGGTTGGATTCACTTTTGCCCAAACGAAATCCGCAACCTTATCCGGCCAGCCTGGTGCCCAGGCTGCTCCGAGTTCTGACACCAAACAGTCTCAAAAACAGAGATTGAACCAATCAGCCGTATCAAACCCATCTGAACCTCAAAAAAAGGGAATTGGCGATCCTCGATTTCTCCCATTAAAAGAAGTGAAGTCCGGAATGAAGGGGATCGCCCGAACCATTTTCCAGGGCTCGCAAATGGAAGAGTTTGGTGTCGAAGTGCTGGGTGTGCTCTATGGGCTGCCGACACCGACTCAATCTTCGATCATTATTCGGCTGTCGGGCGCCAATGCCGAACGAACCGGCGTGTTTGCTGGAATGAGCGGCAGCCCGGTCTTTATCAATGGGAAGCTGGTTGGCGCGATTGCGTTCAGCTTCCCGTTTTCAAAAGAACCGCTCGGTGGTGTGACCCCCATCGAGGAAATGTTATCCATTTTTGAAACCGGGGAATCGGAAGTTCACTCAGCTCGCGGGTTGTTTAGTTTTCAGGACTTAGCCACCGTGAAGCCAGCTTCCGTTCCAGTTGAATTGAGTCAGCGACAAACCCCAGTGTTGATAGGTGCCGAAGCTGCCTATACTCCAGGTCTGGCCTCGCTGGTGGGGCAAACCATAATGCCAATTGCGACTCCGATTTCGGTTTCAGGTGTTCCAAATGACATCCTGGCCCAATACGCACCCCAGTTTGAAGCCCTTGGCTTTCGGCTGGTTTCAGGCTTGAGCGGAGCGGCCCCGATGGGAACTGGTTTGAAACCCTTTGACGACACCACCTTGCTGCCTGGCTCCACGATCAGCGTTTTGCTGGCGGGAGGAGATTTCAGCTTTGCCGCTGGTGGGACCGTGACCTGGCGAGATGGCGATCAGGTGTATGCCTTCGGCCACCCCTTTTTAAATTTTGGGACAACTCAATTTCCAATGTCTGAAGGGTCGGTGGTAACTGTCGTTCCAAATATCAACAATTCCTTCAAACTCACTGTTCCAGGTCCTCCAGTTGGAATGATCAACCAGGACCGAACCACCGCGATTCGAGGCAAGTTGGGGCAGGCGGCGCCGATGATTCCAATTACCTTACATGTCACCACCAGTCGTGGCGCTGAACGGACCTACCGGTTCGAAGTCATTAACGATTCGTTTCTTACCCCACTGCTGGTCAGTCTTGGCGTTTCCAGTGGATTAACCGCAACTGAACGGGCGCTCGGTGATCTGACCCTCCATTCGAAAGGTCAGATTCAACTCGAAGGCCATGCGCCAATTGATCTGAGCAATAGTTTTACTTCACGCCTCAATCCAGCCGGATTGATTGGCCTTTCCGTTTCCCAACCCCTTGGTGTGCTGCTCGGAACTGGGTTCGAAGATGTCAACGTGAAAGGTGTGACCCTCAACGTGACAGCCAGTGATGCCCGAACCAATGGCTCGCTCGAACGAATCTGGGTCAGCAAAACGAAGGTCAGACGCGGGGAAGCCATTGAAATTCAGGCATTTGCCCGTAATGCAAACGGCCAGACCTTTGTCGAACGAATTCCGATTGATATCCCCGCCGATGCCAGATTGGGAATGGCTACGGTTTCAGTTGGGGATGGTGCAACCATCGGCCAAAGCGAACGCCGGGCCCTGCCAGAACCAAAAGATACAGCCCAGTTGGTTCGGTTCATCAATCAGCTTCGAAAAAATAACCGCCTGTATGTCCGACTGCTCCGAGCAGAAGCCGGGGCCGTGGTCAATAACGAGGAAATGCCCTCGCTCCCGCCTTCCATGCTGGCGACCCTCAGCAGTGACCGTATCTCAAGCGAATATCAACCCTTAAAGAGTTCAGTTCTGGTCGAAAAAGAACTTCCCTCAGCCCACTTTTTAATTACTGGTCAGCAATCAATTTCGATAGAAGTTGTGAAGTAGCAAGCAGAGCGAAATAGTGAAATAGTGAAAGACAGAGAATTTAGGAGTCGTTAAAAAACAAGTTCCTGGGGGTGTAGGCGACCTTTCAGGTTCAGGTTTTTGGTTGTGCACCGCGAAGCGTTGCTGTTCGGATAGCCGGTCAGTTGGCCGCTTTGGGCCTACCACCGGATCCAAAGGCCACCCCTTGTTGCTCCCCCGCTTCGCCCGCGCCCCGCAGGGGCACGGGCGAAGCGGGGGAGCACTGGAGAGAACGAACCTGTTCCCGGTGGTAGCTCGCAAAGCCTCGCAACCACCAGCTATCCGAACTGCAGCCTTTCAGGATGCTCAATCCAAATACCCGTTCCCCAAACGAAAACGGGAAGTTGATTTTTTACAGTCCCTAAGTACAAGTCCCCATAAAAGGGGGATGCAATTCAACCACTCACTGGGAGAAATATTGGTTTTCGCCCGGATGGGCGCTGGACAATAGCCGGTGGCAAGTGTCGCTTTGGACACGCGGCCACCGGACAGAGCCGCCATCACGGGTTCGCGCCCGGATGGGCGCTGGAACAAGAGTCGTGAGCCAGCAGCCGAAAATTCGACGAAAACCGGGACCCGAACCAGCTTCCAGCGCCCATCCGGGCGCAAACCACTGCGGACCGAAGCTCCGGTGGTGTGCCCAAAGCGGCAAACCACCGGCTATTGTCCAGCGCCCATCCGGGCGAAAGCCAATATTTCTCCCAGTGAGTGGTTGAATTGCATCCCCCTTTTATGGGGACTTGTACTAAGGGTTTCAGGCCCTGACTCATTTGATTGTAAATAGCGGGCTGATCGCGTCGCCGAGATTTCCGGCGGTGTCACGGGCAGTAACTTTGATGCGACCGGTCTTCGTTTTCCCAAGTGAGGCGGGAACGGTCCAGGTGAAAGAGGTTGTATCACCTGCGAGTCCCTCAATGACCGTCAGAGCGAAATTCTCTCCCTCCCCGGCATAGGCAATGGACTGTGAAGCGACAGCGGTGTTGTCGGACGAGGTCCAGGTAATTTGGAGGGTTGGGTCTTTCTTTCGCTTGACCTTGGATTTCGAAAGCGCCAGGTTCGACACAACCGGATTTTGAGAATCGGGCGCCTGAATCGTAACTGAAAACGACGTTTGGGCAGTGAGTCCGGCTGCGTTTGTGGCGGTCACGACGACACGTCCACCCTGAGTTTCAGTCGCTGAAGGAGCAATCCGCAATACCCCGGCTCCGTTTCCATTGTCAGTGAAGGTTACATAGGCCGGTCCCGAGGCCGAAAGCCTCAATCCACTTGTGCTCCCAGCGTCCGAGGCCATAACGGGGACCAGGTGCTCCTCGCCCGGCGCTACAGTTTGATCGGCAATCGGGGTCACCGATGGTGGGTTGGACGAACCCGGATTGACGGTCAAGACGACGGCTCTGCTTCGCTTGCGCGACCCTGCTTCCCCAACGACCTGGACGAGATAATTCCCTGGCGGGGTAAGACTG
This sequence comes from Acidobacteriota bacterium, assembly GCA_016208495.1. Taxonomy (NCBI): domain Bacteria; kingdom Pseudomonadati; phylum Acidobacteriota; species Acidobacteriota bacterium. Next base: position 12,169 of record JACQXX010000045.1, read on the forward strand.
GTTGTGGTAACGATAACATCTACCATTCCACCCGGAACGACCGGTCCGGGCGATACCGAAGCTTTCATGGTATCGGTGGCTGGGGAAACTGTTGCCGTCACCAACACCGGTTGTGAAAACCCGTCTTTGCCCGTGACGGTCGCCGTAAATCCAATTGACCCGCCAGCCATGACGGTTTGCGTTTCGGGTGACGCTGAGAGATCGAAATCAGGCACGGGATTGCCGGATTTGATGAATTCAGCCGTCGATTGCAGTGTCCAGGTAGCTCCGGAATCCTGGGAAACCTCGAAAGTGCGCTTGAATCCGAACGGTGTCACCCCGTCGGACGTCATCCGAACCAGGACCGTATTTCCGGTTTGGGAATCAAGCATGTCGCCGGTCAGAACCGCTTTCCCATCTTTTACTTCGCCGACGAGTTCAAGATGGCGACCATTCGAATCAAGTCGAATCTGGCGCCACAGCTTGTTCTCATTGTTGTAAAGACTCACGCTCGTATCGACATATCCGTCAGGCCCCTCAAACTCCTCCAATACAGCAATTCCGCCGCCCAACCCGAAATTGGAAATTTTTGCCGTGCTGGTTCCTGCACGATCAGACATGACGACGTTCCATGCCCCGACCGAGAAATCAAATTGACGAAATCCGGATGGCAACACAGACGGGACAAATGTGCCGGACCTGGCTTTCAACTCGGCCCCCAACACCCCCAAACCACCTGCAGGCGGGGGCAATGTGCCGGGCATCCTCGTGAAACGAGATGACAAACTCAACTGCCACGTCTTTCCCTTGTCGGTCGATACTTCGTACAAAAAATCGAGATTCTGAGCTGTGATCCTGGAAAAGGTAATTCGTCCGAGCAGTCTTTCCCCGGTGGCAGTGCCGAAGTGGGGGCCCTGGATGATCATGTTTCCGTCCTGAACCCCGCCCGCCATCTCAATCAACAATTGGTCGGTGTCATACCACGTTTGGTACCATTTTCCGGTTTTGGGACTGTAGAGACTGATGCTGGTGCCAATGGGTTGCGCCCCCGCTCTAAAATCTTCAAGGATTGCAATTCCGCCTCCAAGTCCAAAAGAGGTGATGACGTCCTGTACCGGAAAATTGATTCCAGGTATCGCGACGTTCCATCTGCCGAGCCAGAAATCGAACTGCCTTGCCTCCGAGGGCAATCCAGTCGGCGTGAATTGACGGGGGCCGTTTGTAGCTAAACGGGCTGAGGGCAACCCGATAAACAGCGGCAACAAAATGATTAAACCGATAAGAATGTGACGAATATATTTTTTCATAGGCTGAAACACCTTCTTTTTTGGCCCGGCATTGCGTCGGCAAATGATTCAATACCAGCGGCGTGAGCCTCCAGGGTCAAACATTGCCGTTGGTGAATCTGCCTGATTAATGACAGTATTTTCAAAAAGATCCAAAACACCGGCCAACATTTCGTCGAACGCGGAAAAGGAAGGTATGAACGCGGAAAAAGCCTTTGGCAACACTGTACATCGGTAACCCTGTACGCTCCCAATCTGTCCTTGTGTGAAACCACAAGTCGAACTGGATTGACTGAGGAGGCTGGGCATACATTCTCCAAATTTGTGTTGAGTTGGTTGAACCGCCCGGACCTTAGAGACTGTAAAAAATCAACTTCCCGTTTTCGTTTGGGAATCAGGCATTTGGATTGAGCATCCTGAAAGGCAAAAAGACAAGGGATGAGGGATGAAGGATGAGGGATGAAAAATTTCCCGGCATTTGATCTTCCACGGGTTCAAATGAATGTGCTTTTTGTCCTTTTCGTCCTTTTTGTCCTTTCGCCCAGCTCACAAGGTTTTTTCCCGCTGCTGCTCCTGCCCCTGCGGGGCGGGGGCAGCAGTGGGAAAAGAGAGAGGGCTGTTGTTCCCGGTGGTAGGCCCAAAGCGGCCAACCGACCGGCTATCCGAACGGCAACGCTTCGCGGTGCACAACCAAAAACCTGAACGTAAAAGGGTGACCACGCTCCCAGGAACTTATTTTTTAATGATCCCTTAGTGATGCGAGTTAAGGGTTGAAAAAAGACTGGTTTTGAATCCGCGAAGCGGATGACAGTCTTCAAGCCTCGGGTGCAATGAGCGTCAGCGAATGGAATCCGTGGCCTCCATCACCGGTCAGCGTGGCCTGGGCAACGGCGGAATTCATCGCCACCGATTCTGTTTTCCACGGATTCCGCTCCGCTCCACCCGAGGCTTTCATTATTCCGTCCAGTTCCTGGGCTGAACCCCCAAAACCGCTTCAACTCTTAACTGGCACCACTAACCACTAACCAAATTCTTCATTCTACTCGGGTTGTGGGTTCAGGCTTTTCTCGCCATAGAGCCGGCGGTAATGGGAGGCATTGCGCAACACGCCATGAACATACAGCCGGGTTTCAGTAATTGGGATTGATTCAACCCAGGTAATCAGGTCATCGCTGGGAAGGGTTTGAAGCCACTTGGAGACACGTCCCGGGCCGCCATTGTAAGCGGCGAAAGCATATTCATACCGGCCAAATTTTCGCACCATATCTGACAAATAAATCGTGCCAAGTTGAATATTCAGTCTGGGATTGTACAGTTGTTCTTCAGAAATGGCCCCGACGCTGGATTTTTTGGCCACCATGCGACCCGTGGACGGAAGCAATTGCATCAATCCAAGGGCATTGGCTCGGGATTTGGCGCGTGGATTAAAAACTGATTCCTGGCGAATCAATCCCGCCACAATAAATGGATCAAGTCCATTGGCACGGGCTTCACGTTGAATGGTTTCCCATTCGACCATTGGGAAAACCAGATCCCATTCTTCGCGTGAGAGTTGATGTTCTTGATAGTACAGGTAATCGGGGTGTGCCCGCGAAATTGAGCGCATTGCCGCCAGCGTATCACCTTTGTCACGATTCACCCGGGCGATTTCAAGGTTGATTTTCCGTGACCGTGGAGCCGTGCTGCGGGCAGCTTCAAGTTCGGTCATGGCCAGATCCATCAGGCCGATAATTCGCAAATCCGATGCTCGATTCAAAAAAGCATCAGCCTCTTTTCCAGCGGTTTCAGGTGGAACCTGGGCCGGTTGAACATTATTGAGGGCTCGCCCAAGTGCCGAAGAGGGTGAGAGTTTGGCTGGTTTCAGGTTCGATTGGGCTTTGATTCGTTTCACGCCATCGGAAGCCAGCGAGCCATATAAACTGGTGATATAGCGTTTGGAAACAGCCTCATACAAGGCGAGTGCCCGCTCCAGGTCGTTGATTCGTTCGGCATCACGCGCCGCCCAAAAGGCACTTTTTCCTTTAAAATCCGAATCAGGGTAATTGCCCACATGTTCGATCAGAAAATTGACGGCTGCCGCATAATTTTTGGCTTCGTGGGCTTTCCAGGCTCTTTTGAAAGAATAGTCGTCGCCCGTTTTTTCATTCGGATACTCACGCATGAGCCGGGCATAATACGTCACACCTTGTCCACGTTTTTCCTGAAAGGCAGCCAGATCCGCCAGTGCTTCGCCAGCCAGTGGATGTTTGGGGTAGAGGCTTAAAAACCGTTCAGTCGTACCCACATGAGAAGGCAGGTTCGCCCGGCGTTCAGCTTTCGCCAGATAAAATAAAGCTTCTGGATACAATTCTTTATTTTTGGAGCTGATCTGGTTGAGATAAGGAATTGCGGTTGGATATTTTTGAGCCGTTACCAGTGAAATGCCATATCGGAGCCGGTTTTGATCAGCCTGGAGGGCTGAAGGATTCAGTTTTTCAAGCTGGGCATAAGCTTCGGCGGCACTGACAAACTGCTTATTCTCAAAGAGGCGGTCCGCTCGAATCTGCCATTGCCGGGCATTCATCATTTCAGGTGCATCAAGGGCAATGCCGAGCAGCGGAAGCTTGCTGACTGCCACGGAACATTCGGTTGAATGTGGCGCCTCAAAATAGAGTCGCTGGTACATTCCAGTTGCTTCCGTTGATTTTCCTTGTGTTTCCAGTGTTTGGGCCACCAGCAGGAGGGCTGCTCCATCACCCTGATCCAGCAATGGTTTTAATTCCTGTTCAAGACCTTGAAGATCAAGCTTCTGTGCCGCGGATTTACCAGCCCACAGTTGGGCGTCTCGGACCAGCGGGGTGTTGGGATATGAACTTGCGGCTCGTGAAAAAGCCTGTTGAGCCCTGGCAAATTTGCCAAGTTCAAAAAGCGCCCGGCCCTGGTAAAACAAAGCATAGGCGCCTAAGCGACTGTTTGCCTGAATATATTTTTCATCCAGCAAGTCAGCCGCTTCGTCATATTCTTGCTTGATAAAATGATCATAGCCACGTCGAAATCGGGCTAATGAGGCCGCTTCAGATTGGGGGTAATTTCGCTCAAAGTAGGCAAGTGCCGAATCCGAAGGCTGGTTGCCAGCTTTGGCCACTTCACGTCGCAAATCAGTGAGTGCCCTGGTCCGTTCTTCGGGCGTGGCTGGGCGAGCCGCCGCGCAGGTCGCCACCAGAACACAACTGGCCACAATCGGGACCAATCCCAGTGAAGATTGTCGAAGAAGTCTGAAAAATCGAGAGAAGAGATTCATAGTGTCTCGCCGCAATGGGGAAATGTTGCCGTGTTCACCTGACAAAGTGAGAAAAGTACTTTTAGAAACCAATCTTGGGATTAGTCATACCATATAGGGCTGAGGGTATCGGGCTAAGGGCTGAGGGAAATACAATTTTATCAACAGGTTAGCCTTTTGCTCATACGTTGGGGTCATTCCAAAATGGAATTAAGAATGAAAAAACAGGCCGCACCACGGATGGTTGGTGCTGGCTTCAGTTCAACAGATGGTTTGAGAGTGATTGGGGATGCACCTCAAATCTGCTCACTGAGTGGGCGACAGTCTGAGCTGTCACTTTTTGATTTGGATTTTAGAGTTGAAAATGGGCGATAGATGGCACTGTACCCGCCTGGAAAATCAAAGCGGAATGTGGCTTCCCACAGCCAGATGGCGAGTTGCCGTCTGAAAAATTGAATCAAACACTCAAGAAGGATAAGTCCAGGAATACGTTTGGGGTTTAGGATTTGGTGAACTCACCAGGTTTGTCTGGATGAGCCGTATCTCCGAAATCCTAAACCCCAAACCATTTTTATCAGCAGGTAAGGTTGAACGCTTGTGACTAGCCTCCAAGCTGAGGGCCTGGACAATCGCGACCTAGTTTTTCAGGGTCTCCACCGCCAAGAATATTCACCAATTCATCGTGAAAATAGTCAAAACGAGTAGAAACCACCGGGTTGACCCGCTTGTCATACATCTGCCGGGAGCGATCAATGTCTTCTTTCAACCGATCATACAGATCGTTGTTCTTCCGGCCCTCGATAACTTTTGATTCATTATAAAGTTTGATTTCAGATACCAGGAGGCGTGCAAAGCGCCGAGCATCGCTATGGAGCTTTTGCTCTTCTTCACTGACATCCGGCATTGGAACCGACAACCGGCCTGTTCGGCCAGCGACTGGAACAGACTGGGCTGGCGGAGGAGGAGGTGGGGGCGCCTGAGGCGGCGGCGCAAAACTTGGAGGTTCAACCGCAACCGGGGGAGGAGGTGGGGGAGGTGGGGGAGGTGCAAAGCTGGTCGGTTGAAATGAGGCTGGTGCTGGTTGTGGTGGAAAAGCTGGAGCTTCAAAAGCCACAGGTGCCGGAGGTGTAAATGCCTGGGGCTGAAAAGCTACAGGTGCTGGTGGAGTAAATGCTGGAGGTGGCGGAGGAACCGGTTCGGCCCATGACGGCGCGGCTGGTGGCGCTGGAACAGGCTCAGCCCACGCTGGCGCGGCTGGCGGAGCGGGGACGGGTTCTGCCCAGGACGGCACGGCTGGCGGAGCGGGAACAGGTTCGGCCCAGGAAGGTGCTGGAGGTGGCGCAGGGACGGGTTCGGCCCACGACGGCACGGCTGGCGGCGCTGGAACAGGCTCAGCCCACGCTGGCGCGGCTGGTGGCGCGGGAACAGGTTCGGCCCAGGAAGGTGCCGGAGGTGGCGCGGGAACAGGTTCGGCCCACGCTGGCGCGGCTGGCGGCGCGGGAACAGGTTCCGCCCAGGAAGGTGCCGGAGGTGGCGCGGGTGTCGGTTCTGGCTCGGCTGGTGGTTCTGGCGCCGGTTCTGCAGGTGCTGGTTCTGGTTCCGGCGCTGCAACAACTGGTGCCGGTTCTGGTACTGGAGGTGGTGCTGGTGCTTCAACTTTAGGAGGGGCCGGATGAGCTGCTTCGGGGGCTGGGGCGGCGGGTGATGTTGCCGAGCGACCTCGCAACGACAACATTTCCACCGTCATGCCAGCGATATTCACCAGGATTTCAAGTGTTTCAAGGTTAATGGCATCACCGGCCTGAACACCGGAGTCCACATACAACACGGCTGCCGCTTTACCTCGCACCAGAAGCGGAATTCCTGAAATCCGTTCCGGTGATACTTCGCCTAGCCGTTTGATCAAAAGCAGATTGTCGGCCTGGTCAGCGGGCTGGCCCGCAAAAGTGGATTGTTTGCTTAAAACAGTCCGAAGCAGGGTATCAGCCTGAAGTGAAACGCTCAGACCCCGGATGCTGTTATTATCAACTGTTCCTTCAAATCCACGCCCGGTCCACCCGACGACATTTCCAGCTTTGACAATAAAAAGTGCCACCCGAGGGGCAAAATTCGCGGTGTGGTTGACCAGTGCCGTTAAAACATCAGCCTGGGTTTGATGGCTTTGAATATCAAGAATCGAAGCCTTGACAATGGCCAGATCCGAGCTTGATTGAGGAGGGGCGGGTGGTGCTGGCGGAGGAGGTGGAACGGAAGCAATGCCTGCCGCATAGACTTGAGCCACCGTTGCCTGTACCAGTTCAGCCAGGGTTTGGTCCTGGTTGAGCGATTCAAGTTGAGCTTCGGATTGTTCGAGGAATTGATTAAATGCGTTTTGAACCTGGGCTTGAATCTGGATGATCTGTTGCTGAAGTGTTCCCAAATGGGTCCGAACGAGTTCGACAACCTGTCCTTGAAGTTGTGCCTCAAATTCTTGTGTTGTCACGATACCAGTCCTCCCGCTGCCTAAAAAAATGGCGTTACGGTTCGCAGATTAAGGTTGAAAAAAACGAAGGTTGGCTGCTGTGAGCAGAAACACGGGGAATCAGGATTTTGATGGTGTTGGAACTGATGATCCAATGATGACTTGCGGTGGAAAGGCCATTATGGTTTCCCACCGGGGAGTTGTCAACTAGCCGCAAAACTTTCCGTTTCAGGAAGTAACCGGCGAAGTATGGTTTTATTGGATGCCCGGAATCGGAAGCTTGATGATAAATGAAGTCCCGGTGTTGAGTTCACTTTCGCAGGCAATAATACCTGAATGGCCTTCAATAATGCGCCGGCAAATCCCCAAACCAAGCCCCGTTCCTTCAGTTCCTTTGGTGGTATAAAACGGTTCCCAGATCAGGTGAATGTGTTCGGCGGGGATCCCACACCCTGAATCCGTCACACGAATGATGGCATGGCTATCAAGCTCTGAAACTCGGACGACGATAACTCCTTGTGCCATGGCCTGGGCGGCATTGCGGAGCAGGTTCAAAATGACCTGCATCAGTTTATCCTTGTTGAGATAGAGCACCGGGTTGGTTTCAAAGTGGGTCTCCACCCGGCAAATTTTGACGCAGGGGTCAAAACGGGCAAAGCTGATCGCGTCTTCCAAAACAGGTCGGAGGGGTTGTAAATCCTTGCGGAATCCATCCGGGTTTTGTTTGGCAAAATCCTTGATTTCATTGACCATTGACAACATGCGTTGTTGGGCATTGAGAATCAACTGGATCAGTTTGCGCAGATTCTGGTCTTCCGTGACATTGAGTAAGATTTCGGCGGCTGTCAGGGTGGTTAACTGATTTTTGAGTTCATGGGCGATCCCGCTGGAAAATTGTCCCAGGGTGGCCAGTTTTTCTTTGGCAATGAGTTTTTCCTGGGTGGCTCGCAATTCTTCAATCAAATGCAGATTTTCCATCGTCAGCCCGGCCTGCTGGGTCAAAGCCAGAAAGAACTCCAGTTCTTCATCATTAAACTGGGTATGGGCCATCAGATTGTCGATATAGCAAACGCCCCACACCCGATTTTGGGAACTTACCGGGGCACACATCACCGAGTGAATCGCTTGTTGGATGATGCTCGAATTGAGGGCAAAGCGATTATCCGCCATCGCGTCAAAGCTTCGAATGGCCACATTTTCCTGATAAACGTGTTCGACAATGGTGCTGCTCGGCTGTACCGGAGTACCACTTTCGGTTCGGCGTCGGACGGCTCTGATTTCGAGGCGATTTGAGCCCTGAGGCGGTAAAATCACCACGCCGCGTTCAGCGGGAAGGGCCGCCATCACTGCGTCAAGCAAAATTTCGAGCAATTCCTGGGTACTGCGGGCGGCCAGCATCCGCCGCATGGTCTCATTCAAATTCTTCAACCGATTCAACGTGGCATCAGTGATGCATTCAGCACTATCCAGGAGCGAGGTATTGAGAAACCGGGTTTGATTATGGGTGATGATGGTCATCAACTTGTCAGTTGAATGCTCCTCACCTGTGCTCATAGAGGCTTCGGTTGTAACCTGATCGTCGTGAAGTTCAAAAACAAGAATCAACGGGTTGGTATTGCCGAGTTGGATTTGATCATTATGTTGGAGCAAATAATCTGAAACTCGCTTCCCATTCACCAGACATCCCCCGGTACTGTTTTTGTCCCGCAAATAGAAATGCCCATCCTGATAGGCAATTTCCGCATGTTGGCGCGAAACATAGGAGTCATTGATTTGAAGGTGGTTTGTTCTCAATCTTCCAATGGTGAAGACCGGTGCATTAATCGGGACAATATGTGTTTGTCCTGAGCTATCCAGGTAACTGAGGGTGGCATAGGGAAGGGAATGAGAAATCTCTTTCATAGAGAACCCCAGGAACGAAAATTATAAAAGGAATGGATCAACCGTGTGGAACGGTGTGGTTGTCTGGAAGAATCAATGTGGGTCCAGCATACCACGTTTACTTCAGGTTTGAGAGTCAGGAAACAAAAAGATTTACAAAACCCGGTTAATCAAAGTCATCGGCTTTTTCATAGGCACCTGTTTTTCCCGTGACAGATGGCGGAGTTTCACGAATCGGAAGCCGGATCGTGATTTCAGTCCCGCCCCGGTTTTGCTCAGAGGTTTGAGGACCGCTGGTCACGCTGATTGTCCCCTGGTGATCGGTAATAATTTGATACACAATGGCCATTCCAAGCCCAGTTCCTCCTGTCCGTGAAGAATTAAATGGCTCAAATAAGCGATCCATTTGTTCTTGTGACATTCCAAGTCCAGTATCCTTCAATTTGATTTCGATCTCTTTGCCAAATGAGGATTCCATGAGGATGTCGAGGGTCCCGCCCTCAGGCATTGCCTGAAGGGAATTTCGTGACAGATTCCACATGACCTGCCGGATTTGGCCTGCATCAGCCAGGAGAATCAATGGTCGGGATTTAATCTGAACGGTAATTTGGTGATTCGGGTGGAGTTCGGGACTATTTCTGAGCAAGGTGACAGTTTCTTCAATGACTGGAACCAGATCAACACGGGTCATATGTGGGTGGCTGGGCCGGGCGTAGGCCAGAAAATCAGTGATAATTCGATTTAACCGATCAGATTCTCGAAGAATAATCTGGAACAGATATCCCTGATCCTCAGTCATCTCCATTTCACTGCGTAACAACTGGATTGATCCACGCATGGCAGCCAGCGGGTTGCGGATTTCATGAGCAATTCCGGCTGCCATTTTCCCCAGAGCTGCCAGGCGGTCGCGCCGGCGGATTTCCTGTTCCAATTTGATTACTTCGGTCAGGTCCTGAAACGAAAAAACATATCCAGTGACGGTAGACGATTCGCTGATTAAAGGAGAGGCACTAAATCCCAAATGGACGGTGCGTCCGTCTTGTGCAACGCAATCAACATCAAACCGAGGAAGACGCTTTGAGGTTTGAATTTCGCTTTGGTCAAAGAGGCTAAAGGCAGACAAATCTCCAAAAATATCATAAAAATGACGACCACGAACCCGAGCTGACTGATAGCGAGTGATTTCTTCGGCAGCCCGATTAAAAGAAAGAACCGTCCCGGTCAAGTCAGTGGTCACCAATCCACTGTTGATACTTTGAACAATCCGTTCATTAAATGCTCGTAAATCAGCCAGATACCGGGTGGCTATTTCCAAATCAGAATCACTGCGACGTAATCGTTCCGCGAGTTGACCGCCTAAAATTGTTAAAAGTAGAAGGGCAAGCGTATACAATGGCAGATTATTTTGGTGGGTACTTTGAAGAAACCGACCGTCATCACTCAGAATTTTAAAATAAAATAGCCCAAAGAGTGCTGAATAATTGACCACACACCCAATGCCGACGCTTAAAACCCCTGGCCGAGGGAGTACCATGCTGGCTCCCAACACGATCACCAGATAGAGCGGCGCCAAAGAAAAATCAGAGGCCCGCATCAGGTAAATCAACCAGGTGGTGAGTACCACATCAGTATACACCTGGATATAAAGCTGTATCCGATAGTGTTCTGAAAGCCGCAGGGCAACAAAATAACCAACTGAAAGCAGGCAGACTGCGGCGGCAAAGATCAAGAGGGGTTTTAGATTCAGGTTGGGGTTGTAGGAGGCATTCACGATAATGCCGAGCCCTAAAAGCAAAATGACGATGACCAGACGTGACAGAATTAAACTCAGAACACGGGTATACATAGCAATGAAATTGACTGAAATGAGTTGTTGCCTGTCTTGATATCAATGTCAATGACATCAACCTGCTGACTTTCGACGTGGTGGATCTGATGGTACTCGTTGGGTAAATCAACCCAAAAATAAAACGGGAGTGTTCCACTGGAGCACTCCCGTTCTCAATCTGATGTGGGGACGAAGGTGGTCTACTTACTGGCCAGTTTCCCGATCAGCACAAACAGTGGCATATACATGGCAATCACAATTCCCCCGATGGTTACGCCAAGGAACCCGATCATGACCGGCTCAATCAAGGTCAGAAGGTTGGCAATGGCGCTATCAACTTCCTGTTCATAAAAGTCGGCGATTTTGCCAAGCATCGCATCCAGGGCGCCGGTTTGCTCTCCGACCGCAATCATTTGGCACACCATTGATGGGAAGACCCCAGAGGCTTTTAAGGGTTCAACAATGGTTTGACCTTGTTCGATGGCTGCCCGAACTTTGAAAATGGCTTCACCCACAATGACGTTCCCAGAGGTCTTTGCGGTAATGTCCAAAGATTCCAGAATCGGAACACCGCTCGAGAGGAGGGTCGCCAGGGTGCGGGAGAACCGGGCAACTGCAATTTTAAGCAAAATCGGACCAAAGATGGGCGATTTGAGCATGAGATTATCAATATTTCGTTGCCCGCCTGGGGTGGCATAATAGGATTTGATCCCATAGATCGTCATACCAACGATAATGGCCAGCAACCACCAGTAAGAGCCCATAAAGTTACTGATTATGATCACGATTTCAGTCGGGAGTGGAAGGCGTTCCCCAGGACCAAGCAACCCTTCAAAAATGGTCTTAAAGGCCGGGATCACCACAATCATAATGACTGAAATCACAACCACCGCCAAAATGACAACCGCTGCCGGATAGATCAAAGCCGAAACGACATCACCTTTTAATTTGACGATTTTTTCAATAAAGACTGAAAGTCGCTGTAAGATCACATCCAAAATACCGCCAGTTTCCCCGGCTGCCACCATGTTGACATAGAGCTGTTCAAAAACCTTGGGGTGGCGAGACATTGAGTCTGACAACGTCATCCCCTGTTCGACGTCGGCGCGAACTTGCAACAACACTTGCTTGAAATATTTGTTTTCCTGCTGGCCACCAAGGATTTCCAGGCATTGAACCAGCGGTAACCCGGCGTCAATCATCACTGAAAACTGTTTGGTGAAGATGGCCAGTTCTTTGGCCTTCACCTTTTGGGAGCCTCCAAGCCGGGGCACAGAGACTTCTTTCCCTTTTTCCTTGGCACTTAATAACGAAACTTTGTCCCGGCGAAGAAGTTGCTCCAGTTGATCGCGGCTGGGGGCAAATTTTTCTCCAACAACAACCTCATTCAGGTGATTGCGTCCCTTATAAACAAACGTTGGCATAACTGGTCTGCTCCTTACATCTCAGAAGTGTCTGGCTTGAGCTGTGCCGACGGAGTTGTGTTGAACCCAAATGGCAATTGCCGTCGAACAACCAAGTGCGCAAAGGGCCTCACCGTGATAAATGGCCCCTCTTTGACAAGGAGCAGATCCGATTCGACAAGACGAAAAACATGAGTCGGAAGTGCTCCAGATAAGTTGTGTTCCCCTGGCAAGTTAAGAAGAGTCAATGTGTTAGCGTCGAACTCCACCTGGTGGCGGCCCACCTGGGCGCATCGGAGGTTGTCCTGGCCGCTGCATCCCGCCTGGAGGCATTGGGCGACCGCCTGGAGGTCCACCGGGTCCACCAGGTCCACCCTGGCCTGCCAGGCCGGAGCCGCGATTGATGAGATCCTGGAGTTCATCCGCATTATGTGACCGAATGAGCGCCATTTCCAACGAAATCGACCGCTGGAAGTAGAGCGTGGCCAGTGCCTGATTAAAGGTCTGCATCCCGTATTTATCCTGGCCAGTTTGCATCATACCGTAAATCTGGTGGATTTTATCTTCGCGAATCAGATTCCGGATAGCCACGTTTGGAATCAGGATTTCAAGCGCCATGCAGCGTCCCTGACCACTGGCTTTCGGCAGCAGCGATTGGCAAAGGACACCTTCCAACACCAGGCTCAACTGAGTCCGGATTTGTGATTGCTGGTGGGATGGGAAAATGTCAATGATACGGTTGATGGTTGAATAGGCGGAGTTGGTGTGCAGGGTGCCAAAGGTCAAGTGGCCCGTTTCTGCAATTCGCAGCGCCGTTTCCACGGTTTCCAGGTCGCGCATTTCCCCGATCAGCACCACGTCGGGGTCTTGACGGAGTGCGGCACGAAGCGAGTTGGCGAAACTGTGGGTATCAGCATGCACTTCACGCTGGTTGACCAGACAATTTTTATGGGGATGGAGAAATTCAATTGGGTCTTCAATCGTGATGATGTGTTCGTGCCGATCCTGGTTGATTTTATCAATCATGGCCGCCAGGGTCGTGGATTTCCCAGAGCCAGTTGGACCAGTCACCAAAATCAAACCACGGGGTTTTTCACACAGTTTTCTCACTATGGGCGGCAGACCCAGGGTCTCAAAGGTTTTGATTTCGTAGGGAATTGCCCGGAAGACCGCGGCTACTGCTCCGCGTTGATTAAACAGGTTGGCGCGAAAGCGGGACAAGCCCTTAATCCCAAAAGAGAAGTCCAGTTCAAGAGTTTCTTCAAACCGGTGTTTTTGAGCGTCAGTCAAAACTGAATAGGCCAGTTGCTTGGTGTCTGACGGGGTAAGTTCTGGATAATCAAGGGGGCGAAGGTGACCATCAACCCGGACCTGGGGTGGGGAATTCGTGGTGATGTGCAAGTCTGAACCACCAAGTTCGGTCATCTTCTTGAGTAATTCGCTGAGGACAAGATTTGCCATGAATCCTCCACTTCAAACCGAGGTCTATTAAGAATGACGGGTTACAACCGGTACAGTCGCTGAACTGCGAAAAATAAAGACAGGACGCACATGCGAACCCAAAATGGGCTTTTCCAACGAAAACCGACGGGAAATGAAAAAAGCGCCAGTGTGGGTGCTTATAAGACTGTCTCACGAATCACTTCTTCAATGGTTGTGATCCCCTGTTTAACTTTTTCAATCCCACTTTGACGAAGGGAAAGCATACCTTTGTAGCCAGGTTTGTCTTCCATGGCTTTTTTCTTGATTTCAAGGGCCGAGGCACCAACCAGGATCAGTTCTCGCAGTTCATCGGTCATTTCCATAACTTCATAGAGTCCGACGCGCCCTTTATACCCGCTTCCTTTACATTTCGGGCACTCTCGACCATCTGGTAACCGACCGTGTCCCTCCACAATCGTGATGCTGGAGGCATCTTCGGGTGAAAACCCAACTTCAAGCAGGGTTTGCAGCGGAGGTTGAACCTTGGCGGGCGCTTTGCACTCGGTGCAAATTCGGCGAATCAACCGCTGGGCTTGAATCAGGTTCACTGAGGTCGCCACCAGAAAGGGTTCAATTCCCATATTCATCAAGCGACTAACGGTAGACGGGGCGTCGTTGGTGTGGAGCGTTGACAGCACAAGGTGGCCGGTCAGCGCCGCTTTGACAGCAATTTCAGCCGTTTCAAAGTCTCGGATCTCTCCGACCAGAATAATATTTGGATCCTGCCGGAGAAATGACCGCAACGTGGCCGCAAAATTTAAGCCGATTTGTTCCTTCATCTGGACCTGATTGATTCCAGTCAAGTTAAATTCGACCGGATCTTCAGCCGTCATGATGTTGGTATCGGGGGTGTTTAAACTGGAGAGTGCTGAATAAAGGGTGTTGGTTTTACCAGATCCTGTCGGGCCGGTCACCAGCACCATGCCATAGGGCTTGGCGATTTGGCGCTTGAATCGTTCCAGGCTTTGGACCTCAAACCCAAGCTTGGTCATATCAAGCATGAGCTTTTCTTTATCAAGCAACCGCATGACGATCTTTTCGCCCCAGAGGGTGGGGAGAGTCGAAACCCGGAAATCAAGGTCACGGGCCCGACCTTCGCGGCGAAGTTTAATTTTGATACGACCATCCTGGGGAAGGCGCTTTTCCGCAATGTCCAGTTTGGACATGATTTTGATACGGGACGTGAGAGCATCCCGCATTTTTTGGGGAGGCCGCATGATCTCTTTCAAAATCCCGTCAATCCGGAACCGAATGCGGAACTCTTTTTCATAGGGTTCAATATGAATATCGCTGGCGCCATATTCCAATGAATTGACCAGAACCAGGTTGACGAGTTTAACAACCGGAGCTTCGTTGGCCCCTTTCTCTGAATCATCAAGGTTGATTTCGTCCTGTTCTTCTAACACCTCAAGGTTGGTTGATTCGTCATCAATAAACTCACTCATCTGATCAGATAATGATGTACTGCTGGCGGCTGAGGACGCCTGGGAGGAGCCGCCACCGCCCATGAATTGCTCGTTAAACTGGTTCATTTGACTGGCCAGTTCGAGACCACGCTCTGGGGCATAGTATTTATCCAGCGCCTTGAGCATTGCGATTTCCGAGACCACAACCTGCTCGATACTGAGCCCCGTCATAAACTTGATATCGTCAATGGCAAACACGTTTGCCGGATCAACCATCGCCAGGGTGAGCGTTGGTCCAACCCGTGCCAGCGGAAGCACCATATACTTGCGAGCCGTCTCTTCAGGAATGATTTTGACGGCATTGGAATCAACATCAAAAAGATCCAGATTAACAGCCGGAACCCCATATTGACGGCTCAAAATGGATGTAATCTCTTCATCTGAAACCAGTTTCAGGTTGACCAGAATTGAGCCAAGCCGCCCACCATGGGCACGTTGGTAATCCAGAGCTTCTTTCAGTTGTTGCGGAGTGAGTAAATTCTCTTTGAGTAGGATCTCGCCAAGCTTCGCGGACATGCGTGTGTTTCCCCGATAGAGAAAAAGGATAACCTAGCGGCTAAGTGTTGTCGTGGAACTGTTTTTTGGAAAACCAGAAGATTTAGAGGCTTTATAGAAAAAAGAGCAGCAACCAAAAGGACAGGGCCAGAATAGTGCAACGTCATGAAGACTGTCAAGCATCGCGTCTGATTGCCGGATTTTCCCGGTGAAAACCATGATTTATCCGGTTTTTTGGCAGGTCGGTTGGGAACACGGTTTGCCCTTCATTCTCCGAGTTTAATACCAATTTCGATTCTGGGGGAAATTTAATTGTGAAAGGGCAATCTGGTGTGTCTCAGCCGTCTCGCGGGGGATTCGATTGGACCCGAAGGCCATTATGGTATGGCAGTTGGGTGTTTGGAGCAGGCATTGGGTTTGGCTCACTTCAGTTCGTTCAAGCTACGGTTTTTTGGATCGTGGGGATTGTGGTCGCTGCCTGCCTGGCCAGTGGTTTTGGCTATCTGAAATCCTGGTCCGGATTGTGGTGGGGCAGTCTGGTGATTGCGGTCTTTGGTGTTGGAGCACTTGGTGCAATTCAGGAAAAACAGGCAGCCGTTCATCCTGACCAACTGGCTTGGATCCTGGCTCAACATCAGATTGACCCCACCGAAGCCGTCAAACTCACCGGTGTTGTCGAAGACTGGCCAGAACCGGCCATTCAGCGCCTGTATCTCACCATGAAGGTCACTGAGGCGCGGTTCAAGGATCAAATCCAGCCGGTCCAGGGGCGAATCAGTGTTGTGTACCCACTTGAAAAAATTACGTTCAAACAAGCCTGGGAATCCCATCCAATCGTGCCTGGCACCCTGGTTCAACTGGTTGTCAAACTCCAATGGCGGAGTCAATGCCATAATCCAGGCATGCTCGAACTGGATGATTTTCTGAGTGCCTCCAATTTGACGGCGATTGGTCGGGTGCAATCAATTGAATCCATCCTGGCACCAGGGACAAGCCAGGGGTGGCACATCCGGATCAGAATGCTTCGACTGCGGGCAATCAACCGCCTGTTTGAGGACTTTGAACCCCGAGTTGCAGGTCTGCTGGCCGCCTTACTCTTTGGCAGTCGGGCCTTTCTGGAGGCTGGATGGGCCGAGTCTTTTCGACAAACGGGAACGTTCCATCTGCTGGTGATCTCGGGTTCGCATCTGGCTCTCCTTGGTTGGTTGGTGGCAAGTGCCACCCGCCGCTGGTTTTCCCCGCGTTGGGTATCTGCTTCGGTCACTCTGGTCATGATCTGGAGCTACTGCTGGATGGTTGGAAGTGAGCCACCTGTCCAGCGGGCAGCGGTGGCCATTACGGTCTGGCAACTGTGTGGACTTTTTTTCCGTCAACCTGAGCCACTCAACGTAGTGGGCGCCGCCAGCATCGCTTTATTGCTTTTCAAACCCTCAGACCTTTTTTCACCCAGTTTTCAATTGACGATTGGGGCCGTCTGGCTGCTGGTCGGCGGTGTGATGCCGCTGGTATCAAGCCTTGAACGGATTGGGAACTGGCGACCGACTCGCCAGACACCCTTGCCGCCTGTGTGCCCCAGGTGGATTCGAGTCCTGGCCGAAGCACTCTTTTGGAGCCCGCAACGCTTTGCTGAAGACATGGCGCGATCTCCGATTACCTACCAGCTTGAAAAATCAAATGCCGCGTTCTGGCTTGAGCAAATTGGTCTTCCTCAGTTCCTCAGAAAGCGATTTCCCTGGGCAAAGGTGATGAATCTTCAGGTTCTGATCCGGTGGGGCGTGGTGTTGCTGATTGCTTCTGGGATGGTTCAACTTGCATTGTTGCCGCTCAGTGCCGCCTATTTTAACCGATTCACGCCGATTGGCCTGATTTCCAATCTGGGAGCTGAACTGGTGCTGGGGCTCATTCTCATTCTGGCCAGCGGGTATTTCCTTTCGCTGGTCGTTCATTCAGGGCTCACGGGGTGGTTGGTTCTGGCGTTGGAGTGGGTCACCTCAGGGTTTGTCAAACTGGCGACCTGGGGTGCTGAGTGGTCCTGGGCAAGCTGGCGAATTCCTCACCTGGAAGGCCGGTTGATTGGCGTTTATGTCCTGTATGGCGTGATGGTGATGGTGATGATTGCCATCCTCCAGCACTGGAAGCCACTCCTGCAAAGTCCCAGGCCAGAACCAACCTTCGGGAAAAAATATCGGGTTATCCTGGGAGCATTTCTGGTGGCTATCTGGGGAACGCTGGCGGTCTGGATTATCAACCCACCGCGCTGGTGGACGGCAGCTCCAGCAGGTGTTTTGCGGGTAACCTTTCTCGATGTTGGGCAGGGAGATTCAGCCGTGGTTGAATTTCCAACCGGCCAGGTGATGCTCATTGACAGTGGCGGCTGGTCAGCCTGGACCAAACCGGCTGAATCGGGATTTAATCCGGACCGGCGGGGAATTGGCGAGCGCGTTGTTTCACGGGCATTGTGGGCACGGGGGATTCGTCGTCTGGATTGGATTGTCGGAACGCACGGGGATGCTGACCATCTTCAAGGGTTTAGTGAAGTTGTTCGGAATTTCCCGGTTGGGCAAGCCTTGGGAAGCGGGAGTGAATCATCAGACCGCACCTATCAAACCTGGCAACAGGCGCTCGACACACAGCACATTCAACTGATTCAACTGGGAGCCGGGTATCGCTGGGAAGTCGGGGCGGTGCAGGTCGAGGTCCTTTCGCCTCCTGACGCATCTAAACGCTTCTTTCAGTCTGATAATGATAATTCTTTAGTGCTCAGGGTTTCCTATGGTCAGCAATCCTTTTTATTTACCGGCGACATTGAAAAAACGGCTGAACACTGGCTGGTTTCCCAGTCGAATCTCCAATCCTGCACCGTTCTCAAAGCACCACATCACGGCAGCAAAACCTCAAGCACGGTCGAGTTTTTAGAACATACCCGGCCTCAGCACGTGGTGTTTTGCGCCCCGGAGCATTCGATTTACCATCATCCTCATCCAGATGTGGTTCGTCGCTATCAGTACCTCTTTCCAGCCGCCCAACTCTGGCAGACTGGTCTGAATGGTGCGGTCACCTTTGAAACCGATGGAAACTGGCTTCAGGGGAGAGGATTTGTTGGGAAGTAATACCATTTTGGGTTCAGGGTATCGGGTTCAGGGTATCGGGAAAATACAATTCTTCCAATAGTTTAGCTTTCCCGTAATGCGATAGGTTCATTCCAAAATTGTATAATTTGTGGAAAGTTGTGCTTGAAAAACCAGATCGCCATCCTGGTTGGAATTTAACCAATCTGGTTCCGGAACCGATTTCCCCCCGTCGTCATCCAGGTCTGGCCCGAGACTCCAGAACACAAGCCCGGTACCGTGGCTGTCAAGACGATATAAAAAGGGCGCCGATGAAAATGGATCTTTCGCCGGACTGGAAGCCGTAACTTGTTGGATAAGTTCAGATATATTAGTCGGCGAAGTTCTCTGTTCAATGCTCTTCTGATGAAGTGAAACAATAAAAAGACAGGCCCGAAATTCAGCCTGGATTTGCCAGGCATTCAGCAGCGACTCTTTGTCCTGAGTGGCTGGTATCGCTCGTAACAGGCTTCTCAGGTCAAGGCTTTCCGCTTTTTCCAGGAGCTGAAAGACCTGATCTTTTTTTTGAATAAAAGCCAGTGTTCGTGGAAGAAAAAAATGCCCTTCAAGTGATCGTTCAATCTCTTCCATCTTTAATTTCAACTGACTTGGTTTACCTCCGCAATGGCTGACGAATGTTCCATATTCGCCAAAGCGCCGATCAATCGCTGGTTTGGTTATGCGGGCCAAAAAACCAACGCGCTGATAGCGCATCTTTGCTGACCACGGAACCTGGGTTTGATAAAGAGACATCAGGTGGGCCTGAAGTTGAGCATACTCTGGTGATTGAAGGCGATTTTGACTGAGTAACTTCAAAATCCGATGTAACACCACTGACTGATGTTGAAAGACCTGCCCTGCGTGATACCAGGTTGTTACGAAGAACAAATCTTCCCATAAGCAATAAGCACGCAGAGCCAGTTGGATCGCCTCCATCTGTTTCCCGTCGGTTTCAGCCAGTCGAGACGCCACAATCAGCAAGTCGCTTAATTTCTCAACTTCATACGGAGGCAGTACTTGATCGTAGAATCTTTCAGTCCGGTTTTCAGGGCGACAAAAGAACTGCTGGTTCTGGGCTTTTTGAATCAATAACAACGCATCTCGATAGGCGAAAACTTCCCGGCCTGCGGCTTCGCTTTGAGAAGGTTTTGATTCTTTCAAATTGCTAATTCCATAAAAGCCTGAGCTGCCTTTCACTTGAGACTCATAGATTTCTTTTTGTTTTGTAAGGGCTTTCAGGTAGTACGGCCAGGCTTCGCCATCGTCCACATTTGAAGAAAACACAGGGCGTTTCGCACCAAAGGAAGCTGACTCAGCCATAGTGATCCGATTTCGACGGGCTATTTCCATCAGTGTTTCTCTGGCCGTTTCAGTTCGATACCGTACAGCCACTACCAAAAAGCCAATCAAAATCAGAGCAGAAAGGGAAACCCTCTTCTTCAATCGGGTTGGGGACTGCTTCATATCTTCCTCCTGAGTCAGTTCATGCAATAGCAAAAGCCAGAACTTCATTCAAAGGGCAGCATCAACCACTTTGGTGACTGGTTTTTCGTCAGTGGGTTGGTGATTTGGCAGGCGGTTTACAAATTTTCAGAAGATGTCGGCCTGAAGCAATTATGACCCAAACCGAAGTCCAAGAATTGAAGCGCTAAACGCCATCAATCCCAGACCAACCCGGAACCAGTTCCAGGCTGACCAGCGGGCTAGTTCATGTGAAAGTTCATCGGGGCTGAGTGAACCGGCGGCAAATTGCGAGTTGGCTTTTTTAAAGTAAATTTCATGCGTGGCTGTCACACACACCATGAGGACACCTGCCGTTAGTGTGGACCAACTTTTGGAACCGGCGACCAGAATGCTGGTGACGCCTGCGATAAGAGAAAGGAGCAGCGGAGCAACGGTCAGCGGTGTAAAGTACCGGTAGAGCAGGGGATGGAGTTCTCGATAAAGCGCATGAAAGCGATCTGCAGACAAACTGTGCCAGTATGGAACCAGCAGACACCCTTCGGTCAGCAACGCACCCACCAGCAGGCCAATGCCAGCCGTTGACAGGATTTGGATCAACTCGCTTGTCAGGTTCAGCAGGGGCATTTGGAAACACCTGAAAGCCACACGAGAACAAAATTGAAGTTTTACCAAATGTAGTCAGGCAAGGGCTTCATTTCAACCGAATTCCCAAAACCAGAGAGAAGATTTTCTCAGTCCACGTGATTGCCCTTGATTCTTCGTTTCAGACTTGAATACTCTCTGCCTTCCGCAAATCTTAACCTTCACTTATCACTTCATTTTTAAGTCTTTCGAAGGAGTAAACTTCCATGTCGAGTCCACTACCAAAGCGAATTTTTAATTTCAGCGCCGGCCCGGCCATCATGCCAGTGTCCGTGCTGGAGCAAATCCGTGACGAAATGATGTCGTTGCCCGGCGTCGGCATGTCCGTTCTGGAAATCAGCCATCGGTCAAAAGTGTTTGATGAAATCATTCAAACAGCCGAAGCCAAACTCCGCAGCCTGATGGGGATCCCTGACAATTACCACGTGCTGTTTTTGCAGGGCGGCGCCAGTTTGCAATTCTCAATGGTGCCGATCAACCTGCTGCCGGCCAACGGTTCTGCCGACTACATTGTAACCGGCGTCTGGTCGGAAAAGGCGGTCAAGGAAGCCAAAAAGGTCGGCACGGTGAAAACGGCTGGCACCACGAAAGCCGAGAACTTTTCGCGCATCCCGAATCAGTCAGAATTAACCCTCGACCCGGATGCCGCCTATGTGCATTTCACCTCCAACAATACAATTTTTGGAACTGAATGGCGCACCGAACCCGAAGTTGGCAACGTGCCACTGATTTGCGACGCCTCGTCTGACATTCTGAGCCGACCGGTTGATGTTTCAAAGTATGGGATGATTTATGCCGGTGCCCAGAAGAACATTGGTCCTTCAGGAGTAACGCTGGTCATTGTGCGTGATGACTTGCTGGCGAGAATTCCTGACGGGCTGCATACCATGCTGGACTACCGGACCCACGTCAAAGACAAGTCGCTCTATAACACACCCCCAACCTTTGGGATTTATGTGATTGGACTGGTAGCGAAGTGGCTGGAAGGACTGGGCGGACTGGCAGCGATGGAGAAGATGAATCAAGAAAAAGCCGGTATTCTCTATGATGCGATTGATGCCTCTGAGTTCTATCGTGGAACGGCTGACAAAAACAGCCGCTCACTGATGAATGTCTGCTTCCGTCTGCCAAGTGAAGAGCTTGAAAAAGACCTCATCAAACAGGCAACCGCCGCTGGGTTTGATGGGTTGAAAGGCCATCGGTCAGTCGGCGGTCTGCGGGCTTCGATTTACAACGCGTTCCCGAAAGAAGGTGTGGCCGCGCTGGTTGAATTTATGAAGGAATTTGAGCGGAAACATGCTTAGGAAGCCGGGTTCGGGGTTCGGGGTTCGGGGTTCGGGGTTCCGGGTTTTTGAAAGGATACTCTTTATCGTTTTTTCAAAACCCTGAACCCTGAACCCTGAACCCTGAACCCTGGTTTTCAAACCCTGAACCCTGGTTTTCAAACCCTGAACCCTGGTTTTCAACCCCAATTCTCACCGACGTGAGTCGTATCCCTTGTCAAAGCCTTCGTTGAAGCCTTTGATAAAACCACGGTCATAGTCAGTTTTGATTGGTCGCCGCCAAAGCGAGTTGCTGCGATCATTGCGGTTGCGCCGTTCACGAGCCGCTTCCTGACCTTCGGCAAATCCCATCCGGAACCCTTCGCGATATCCGCGCTCAAATTCCTGCTGGTTGACCTGGCCCTGGTCGGCGGTGCGGAAGCCTTTTTCGAAGCCTTCAGAGTAGCCCTTCGAAAACCCTTGTTCGTACTGGTTTTCCCGGCTTGCGCGGCGGGTACGGAAGGCATCATCCCGATTCCGGCCCGAGCGGGCAGCTTGCTGGCCATCCTGGAAGCCCAGTTTGTATCCATCGGCGTATCCGCGCTGAAAATCCTTGCCTGAATTGACTGGACGTTCGCGATAGCCTTTTTCAAACCCTTCGCGATACCCGCGTTCAAACGCATCGTCATAGGCTTTTTGGAATTTGTTACGCAGGTTGTTCACGGGCCGGGCGGTCCGGCGAAGTGATTCATCCCACTGGTTGCGATCAATGGCATTGCGTCCGTCTTTCAAGCCGGCATTGTAGCCATCTTTGTATCCACGCTGGGTCTGTTCCTGCAGGCCCTTGGAAAATTCCTGGTCAAATCCGATCTCATACCCTTCGCGATAGCCATTGTTGTAGCCATCAGCAAACGCCATCTCGCCCATGGTCGGGTTCCGGCGGGTCGAATAGGTGCGCAATTTTTCTTGCTTGACTTCGCGGGCACCGTCGCGGCGGCCATCCGTCAGCCCATCGCTTCGGCCCTGACGAAACCCACGATTGTAATCTTCGGCATATTCCCGGCTATATCCTTGCGGATAAGTTCCATATTGTTGATCAACTGGGCGTGGATACCGGCCAGCAGATGGGTAGTTTTGCGCCTGGGCCGAATCCACCAGGCCCATCGCGGTTACCATGAAAATCGTCATTAATGAAAGTGTCAGTTTGTTCATAATCGGGCTCCTCATCCAGAAGTTCCTGTGTGTCTATCACTATTGTTTCAGCATCGCTGCTGTATGTTTGCGGCGATTTGACACAGGGGGATTTTGAATCGTTGCCTGACTTTTTTATAAATTATTGTGAATAAAGAGGTTATGCACGAAAAGGTATGTGCTGGTAATTTGAGGTCACGAAATCGTGTACCGCGAGTGGTTCCAGGGAAGCCTTATTCAACCGCAGAATATGGGAAAAGATGTACCAGGAGAATACATTCAGCCGTGCAGATACAGTGTTTGGGGTCTGTGGTTTGAAGCTCAATGGACCGGAAATACCCTGTTCTCTTTGCTGCAAACCACAGCGTTCTTTCCAAATTTTGGTGACTTTGTGGTTAAGGTGCATCAAGGATCCATTGACCATCTGAATCAGGAAAGGGACCCTCTTTTTCTAATTCTGCCAATTCTGAGGTGGCAGTGGTATCGCCCAGTTGGACCCGGGTTTTGAGCAAAAGGTAATAAGTTCGAGAAAGACGATCAGAACAGGCGGGGCCCGTTCTTGGAGTTTTGGCTCGCAGATCTCGACAATGGTTTGCCAGCGATTGCAGAACCGGAAGTGAGGCTGATGGATCCCACCGAACCAGCATCATTGCCATATCACTTCCACGGTCAATCGAACGAGGGGTCATGTTCAGGGTATTGCCTGCCAGGTCAATTGCCCGCTGGCTCATGAGTTCAGTGATGGTTGGGTTCACCTTTGAGCGCAAGGGATCTCCACACAAACCCTGAGGTTGATTTGGTTGACACCCTTCGCCAGGTGTTGCGGTCCCAATCATCGAGCCAGGGATATAACTCTTCTCGCCAGCCGGTTTGACAATTTTGGAAGCGGCGATAAGCCACTGGGTATCCTCAATCGTCGGATCCATCAGCACCTGGTACCACCGCTCGACAAGCGGGATTCCGTGATATTTCGTCCAGTAGTCGCGCATTTGCCTGACAATTTCTTGTCGCTGTTCCTGGCTTCGTCTGGAAAGATTGTCGCTGCTTCGGTTTGGACTAAAGAAAGAAGTTTGCAAAATTGCGGTGAGGGCGGTATAGGCTGCTTCGTGTACCCTCAGGACGGCTCGATCAGGCATGAAATCACGGTGAAAATGAACAGAACGAGTCAGCCGGTTATCAAATGCAAACGTGTCGAGGAGAAGGGGAACCGCTTCCTCTCCCCGTGCAATCAAGGCTTGAACGATTGGATCATCGGCTAAATTGACTCCTCCAGGTTGTCCCCACTGGCGGGCATTCACTTGATCCAGGTTTTTGATAAGGGTTGCAATGGGTGCCGGGTTATTTTCAGATACTTGTGGTTCTGTCTGGGAGAAGGTGGTGTCTGTAATTTGTGCTCGGGCGCGACGTTCCTGATCAGCCAGCAATTCAGAGAGGTTCCACACAAAATGAAGGTATGGCATTGGGGTCTGAAGGTGAACCTTGGGAGGGGCCTCGGGACGTTGAAACCCACGCCGTTCAGCCTCAGCTTCGATAAGCCGATTGACACGAGCCAGCATTTGAAATCGTTCAAGTGCAGTTTGGTCATCGCCCACCATGTGGGCACATAAGCCCCGATCATAGAGCGAATATGCCCAGGTTCGGGCTAATTCAAGATATGGATCAGGCGGCTTGAGATTGGAAAGACGGCGCGGCGTGAGAGAGATTTCCCATGCCCGGCGCGCTAAATCCACTTCACCAAGCCGAAGCAACAAGCAGACTTTGAGGGTTGAACACGTTCGGTGGGAAATTTCAAATGCCTGAGTGATCTTGTGGAATGAACATTCTTCAATGCCATCCCAATTCGTTTCGCTAAGAAACCGGTTGACCTTCCCGATATGTTCGATGTCGTGCTTGAGGTCCACTTTCTTCCCGACGGAGACTGCCGAATAAATCAATCCATCCCAGCAAACAACCTGCTGAGACGGTTGGTTTTCATTGGAAACGGGTTGAACAAAACCATGAACCTGGATTGTTCGCTCTTCCCCCCATACATTCCGGGCTTTTATTTCAACTTCACGGTACTCGCACCCACGTGGATCCCCAAGCCCCTGTTCAAATAGAGTATTTGTTGCTGAAGTGAGAATTTCGGGAAAGGCAAGTTGAGGGTTTTCTTCCTGGTACGAATAGGTTGTATCCCGGTAGAGCAGACTGGGATATCCAAAAAACAAACCTGCGATAGCAAGTCCAATAAATGCAACGATGAAAGCAACACGATACGGACGGCGAATATTCATGGGCTCATTCTCCTTGAACACCAGATTGAAGTGAGGTTTAAAACTATCAAGGCGTGCGGGAGAGGTGGTTGTTTTGTCATCAACAAAACATTACCGTCGTGAGAGCAATCCCTGTTCCACTGAGCCATCATCGGTGAAAGACAGCATTTTCCCTGATTTTGCTTGAATTCAGTGCGAGGAACCCCGACTTTCAAACAATGGGTGAGAGAGCAGTTTCAATTTTTGTTTGATGAAGGAGACAAAAAATGGGAATGGTGAGGTTTATTTGAATTCTCGCCGCAGATATCCGATCAGGTCGGAAAAACTCGTGCCATGAAAGTGATGGGGAAAATGGGCGCGGATATCAGGATCCTCAAAGGCGGCCCCACCAATAATGATCCGAGTTCCCAGGGCTTCGGCCCGTTCCCAGCAAACTTTATAATCACGCCGCAAATGTTCCAAATTAGACAAAATCGTGGCTGATAAACACAGAATCGCTGGTTGAAACCGGTTGAGCGCATCAGAAATTGAGTGAACCGGGGTATTGGCCCCGGCCACAATCACCCGCCAGCCATCAGATTCAAGCGTTTGGGTCAGCCAGTGAAGTGCAATTTCGTGGAAATCGCCTTCAAGACAGGCACACAATGCTGACTTCCCATGTTCGGATTTGTGTGGCACCAGGTAATGTAAATATCTGGTGGCTGAAAGAGTTACTTGAGATGCCAGGTGTTCTTCATAGACCTGCAATTCGCCCCGTTGCCACAACCATCCGATCTGGTGCATGACCGGGGTAATCACTTTTTCCTTGATATCCAGAATTGAATAGCCTTGCAGGTACAACCGTTGGAGAAAAATCTCAGCCAGTTTCTGACTTCCCTGAATTGCCAGTTCGAAATAGATCTGCTGGAGTGTTTTGAGTGGCGTGAACTCAGTCACCGTTTCAACTTGCTCAAGTAATTGTTGTTCCCGGCCAAAGTGATTTTCCTGAGCCTGGGCGGGCTCAGCAGCCACCAGTGACGGGATCGAGAACGAGAAGAGGTTGGATGACTTCAGGTGATTTTGTTCCTGAAATGCCATCAGAGCTTCCATTTGAAATCGGCGGTGCCCCCCAGGTGTCCGGATACACTCCAGCTTCCCACTGTCAGCCCACCGTTTAATCGTGGATTCACTGACATTCCACATTTGAGAAACTTCCGCAGTTGAATAGGCACGCGTCATAGATCACCATCTTCAGGATTTGAGGAAAAACGAACCACTTGCTCCATTTCGGTATCGCCCAATAGGAAATGATGGTCGTTTTGGTCGTTTTCGTTGGTCGAATTAAACCTACCAGATTCCATTTGGAGGAACAAGATGTTTTATCGGAGAGTAAGTTGGTTTAAGGCTAATTATTGTTTTTATTAGCTTTACTGTCGTTTTGCTAGAATTTGTAAGGAAGTTAGGATGATTTTAGGGAAAAGAGTGTTGACCGATTTGGTCGTTTTTCGTATAGTCAATTCATTCAATGAGCGATCTTATTGGACAGTGTCTGTAGGGAGTTCATTGCTGATTTGGCACATCCTACTTCTGAGTTGTAGGCTTGGAGGGATCCGGGGGGAAACTTCAGGTCTGCTGCCAACGCTTGGGGGCCTGTAGGGTGTGCCAAATCTATTTTCGGCTCCTGGTGACTGAGCAAACGACCCTGTGGGCTGGCATGCCATTGATAAATGAGGCGCCGAAAGCTTGTGCTTGCGAGTGCATCTGGCCCATTGTAGGATGGTGAGAATACATCACCGAGAAAAGCGGGGGACCATGCGCGAACTTCTTGAAGAGCCGGGAACGATTGCCTTGATGGCAAGGGCAGAAGCCGTAGCCCGAATGATCGACAAAGAAATCATCAAAGACATTGCCGAAGTCACACAACCACTTCTATTGGAAGCCACCACCTACCTCTTTAAAAGCGGTGGCAAACGATTACGTCCCTTTCTGGTTATCACCTGTGCCGAAGCACTCGGCGGTGTACTGGATGATGCCATTCCGCCAGCCCTGGCCGTTGAGTACCTGCACAATTTATCGTTGATTCACGATGATATGATGGATCACAGTGAAAAACGGCATGGTCTCCCAACGCTCCACAGCCAGTTTGGAAATCGAACCTCGCTCCTGGTGGGAGATTTGCTCTACGCCAAAGCGGTTGAACAGGCGTCTCGGGTTGCCCGGCATGCCATTCGAATGGTTGACGTGCTGGCCAAAGCCGCCAAATTGATGTGTTTAGGGCAATTTGACGACATGAGTTTTGAGACCCGGATGGAGCTGGAAATCGAAGACTATTTGATTATGGCGTCACGTAAGACATCGGCGCTCTACCGGGCAAGTTGCATCTGCGGTGTTCTGGCTGGTGATGGAACCGAAGACCAGGTCAACGCCATGGCGGTGTTTGGTGAAAAGATTGGAACGGCGTTCCAGATTTGGGATGATGTGCTGGATCTTCAGGCTGATCCGCTCCGGTTAGGCAAACCGCTTGGATTGGATATCCGCGACGGGAAAAAGACGTTGATTGTGATTCACTTCCTGAAATATGCCAAATCACCTGAACGTGAGCAATTTCTGAAATATCTGGGCAATCCAGGCTTAACTCGTGAATTACCGGAAGCCGTCGCTTTACTTGAAGAGGCTGGTTCAATTGCGTTTGCACGTGATATTGCCTGGAATTTGCTTGAAGACGCGAAAAAGCAACTCCATGTCCTGCCAGAATCACCAGCCCGAGACCTCCTTTATCAGTATGCTGATTTTTTGCTCCAGCGAAATTACTGATTCAGGGCTAAAGAAAACGGGCTGAAAACATCAGGCTGAAGACTCGCAAGCTCGGGGTTGAAGAAAACGGGCTGAAGAAGTCGGGCTTGGGGCTGAAGAAGTTTGGATTGACTTCATTTTTCATTCTGCATTCCTTTGGTCACTTTCAACCCAGGAATTTGCCTCATAATTCATAATTCATAATTCATCTATGGGCCGAGATTTTATTGATCGCAGACAATTAAACTGGAAGCGACTGGAAGAGATGCTGTCTCTGGCCCTGCGTGGTCAACTCAGCCACCTGCACCGGGAGCAAGTTCGCGAATTCGGTCGTCTCTATCAGCGCACGGCGGCTGATTTTGCGATTGCGCACCAGGAAATCCGGGACAGTCACCTGGTGAATTATCTCAATAACCTGGTTGGCCGGGCGCACGGTACCATTTACCGTTCAAAAAGCTCTGGGTTTAAGGAAATTTGGGAATTCTACCGCTATTCCGCGCCGGCTTTATTTCGAGAAACCTGGCGCTATACCTTTGCGGCGTTCCTGGTCTTTATGGTGGTTGGGGTATTTAGCGGCATCTTTGTCTTTCTGGATGACCAGTATTCCCTCCGATTGGCGCCCGACGTTCTGGATATGGTCAAGTCCAAACAAAACTGGACGGAAATGATCAACAGCAACAATCAGGCTGCCTCCTCAATGATTTTTACCAATAACGCCAGGGTGGCTGTCTATTCGTTTGCCACCGGCATTTTTCTCGGACTCGGGTCGCTGTACTTTATGGCCACCAACGGCCTGCACATTGGTGGGATCACGGCCATGTGTATTAAGTACAAATTCACTCCGATTTTGATCTTTATGGCGGCCCATGGTGTGTTTGAGCTTACGGCAATCTTTATTGCCGGCGGAGCGGGTTTTCTGATAGGTAGCGCATTACTGATGCCCGGCGATTTGAGGCGGGGCGAAGCACTGATCGAACGTGGGATCAAAGCCATTAAATTAATGATGAT
The DNA here is from genome assembly GCA_016208495.1 of Acidobacteriota bacterium. Classification (NCBI taxonomy): domain Bacteria; kingdom Pseudomonadati; phylum Acidobacteriota; species Acidobacteriota bacterium. The sequence goes on from JACQXX010000045.1 coordinate 41,407, forward strand.
TTGTCTACCGCTTCTGGTGGTGGCAGGTCTGATTGAAGGCTTTCTCTCACCACTCAATATTTCACCCGCTTATAAGCTGGCGGTCTCAGGGGCGACGGCACTGTTCCTTGTGGTGTACTTCAGTACGCCAGCTCGCCGTCAAACCCAGGAAAGGTAATCATATGGAAGATCTCGATACACCTCAAACGTGCGAATTATTAAAGTCAATTATGGAGTATGAATTGGCCGGAGTCGTTCGGTACACGCACTATGCGCTGATGGTCACTGGTCCAAACCGAATTCCAATCGTTCAATTTCTCAAAGCCCAGGCCACCGAATCACTGCTCCACGCCCAGACCGCCGGAGAAATCTTGACTGGATTGGAAGGACATCCCAGCCTGCGCATTGCCACCATTGAAGAAACCAACCAGCATTCAGTCAAAGACATTCTGTCAGAAAGCCTGGTGCATGAACGAAAAGCGCTTGATCTCTATAAATCGCTGCTTGATGTCGTGAAAGACCGGAGCGTGTATTTGGAAGAATTTGCCCGCACCATGATCGGGCAGGAAGAAATGCACGTGATTGAACTCCGGAAAATGCTGCGGGATTATGTTTAGTGGGTCAGTAGTCAGTAGTCAGTAGTCAAGTGTTGGGAAGGTCGAATACAATTTCAAGTGTATTTTGTTTTAATGCTCTAGTTTATGAGATTTTCTTTCAGAGAAGCTCAGTCATCAATGATATTAGATTTTGACTGCTGACTATTGATCAGACTCTCTTGACTGTTAACTGAAGAGGTTCCTATTGACCGCAGGTATCCATTTAATAACGGTCCAAGATTCTCGACTAATTTTCTTAACTCTTGAATTTCCTGGGAAGTTAAAAGGTTCCGCTTAAAGGCCCGGCGTAACCAATGTTGGGTTTCATTGGGTGAGCCCCGTGCAATTTTAATAAATCGCCGATTGTCCTGATAGGACCCACGCCCACACCCTTCCGCAATATTTGCACCAATACTGTCAGCCGCACGGACAAGCTGATTTCCGATGGTGGCCTTCGTAAAAGGCTCCCATTGGCTAACGATTTCCCAAATAACATCGGCAAATAATTCGGCTACCTGATAGACCCGAAGTCTTTCAAAATTTGGTTTACTCATTGGTTAATCCTTCATTTAAATTCGATTGAATTTGCAGTAATGAAAGAATAACCGTCAAATTTCGTGCCAAACACACTTGACACTAATTTCAAAATCCCAACACTCGACTACTGACTACTGACTACTGACTACTGACTACTGACTACTGACTACTGACTACTGACTACTGACTACTGACTACTGATTCTTCCTCCACAACTCCAGGTAGTAAAAAGCCACAATCACCAGCGCGTGGGTGATGGCTCCAGAGTGGATCAATTCTGGAATTTCCTCCAACGGCACCAGTTTCATCGCAATATCTTCGGTCCCATCCATTGACGGTGTCTGAACCTGCCTGACATTCCTTGCCAAAATCGAATAACACACATTGTTCTGGATCGCCGGATTCGGGAAGTGCCTGCCAATGATCGTGATTTCATCGGCGCGGTAGCCGGTTTCTTCAAGCAGTTCGCGGGCGGCGGCAGCTTCGGGTGACGGGTCTTCGGGGTCAATCATGCCGCCGGGGATTTCGAGGGCGACCTGCTCGATGCCATGACGAAATTGTTCAATTAAGAGAACTTTTCCATCAGGTGTAATTGGAATCACATTGACCCAGTTGGCCGGGTGGATCACAAAAAAGGAATGGGCTTTTTCATCCGGTTCACCAGGAGCGCAGACACGGTCACGGTTGACCGTAAAGACTTTACAATCAGCAATTTGTTCAGTGGAGAGTTTTCTCCAGGGCAGAATTTCACGGGACATAGGCGATGGTTAAAGAACTGGTGTGAGAGGTGTGTTGGGTGAAAGGCTGAGAACCGGGTGTGTCGGGACCGGGCACACTTCGACGCGACTCAGGCGGGGCTCCTCAGCAATCGCAACGGGGTTTGATTGAAGAAAAGAGCGGGATTGGGGAAGGGGTCAACTGGAGGTTGATGGGATTCGTCAACGGAAATCAGCGGATCGCTTCCTCGCAGGCTCTGGTCAAGCGCGGGCGCTGCGTGTTTCCGACATCAAACTCATTTCAGAAACCCGGCGCGAATTTTTTTCAGCATTGATTTTTTGAAAGGCGACTGAGACTTCGACTTTCATCAGTACATCGTAGCCTTCTTCTTTTATGTCCTGAAGGGCTTTGGCTACGCGGGGAGACTTGGCAATGACATCATTGAGCAGGTTGCCCAAATCATAGGTCGTGGTTTGCAACTTTTTATCCGAATGCTGATCCATGATTGTCCCCTTGGCGGTAGGTAGGTTGGAGAAAAGGGAAATTTGGAAAGACGCTGCCAATCCTAAAGAATGAATTTTGAACCTCCCCTCCCTACCGCTACGCGGTTGAGGAAAGGGATTCTTCCTGTTCCGGACAACCGCTTCCGTTCCTGCTCGGAGCAGACGGCTCTAAGTTGCCTTTTCCAGGTGTCGCGCGAGACGCTCTACCGGCGTGTGGAGCGCCGGTTTGGGAACCGAGTTCCCGCTGTCGCATCTGTGACAAGTCCACGGTTCCCGGACCGACCACGCATGGTCCTGAAATCGCTTTCAGGCCGGACGCCAAGGTTCGATGGCGATGGATACCGGGTCGTGCCTGATCAAGATTCACGACCCATTTTCCGTCGGTTCAGGAGGTCAGTGACCGGCTCGCTGGGAGCCAGGTTGCTTTCAAGTTCAATCGCACCGTCTCCGGGCGTTTCGGCTCTTCGGATTGAGTTGCTTTCAAAAGCTGACGGTGTGGTGACACTATAAACTTGCCGCCTCAGTGGGGCAACTCTTTTTTCGGCGGTGATTCATCCCCGCTTTACCGCTTCGCGGTTGAAGGCGGGGATTTCTCGCATTTTTTCTGGTAAACAATTTTTCCGACTTCCGGTTCCTGTCTGTTTTGTGAGAGATAGCTGTCAGGGTTTCCGCCTTTACCCTGGATCAGTTCAATTTTTGAGTAACTCAAGGTTCATATTTTTCTAACACGCACGTAATTCGCCGCTTACCTGACCCTGATTTAGTTGCACGCACCAGCCTCCAACTCTGTTCCTTTTTCACTTCGACCTTTGCCAATGTCTGAATTTTGCACCCTGATTGTCTCAGACATCCATCTCGGCTCGCCGGTAAGCCGGGCTGAAGCGCTTTCGGCTTTGCTCAGGGAACATACTTTCAAGCGATTGATTTTGCTGGGAGATGTGTTTGAAAACCTGAAATTTGACCGATTGCACCCCGCGCACTGGGAACTGGTTCGCACCATTCAGGCATTGTCAAAGGCATCTTCTGAGGTTGAAGTGGTCTGGATCGAAGGCAATCACGATGAGGGCCTGTGCCGTCGAGGTATGGAATTGCTCGGTCAGCCGGTTCTGGAGGAATTTGCCTGGGAAGCTGGCGGGACGAAATTTGTGGCACTTCATGGGCATCAATTTGACTCCCTGGTGGCCGAACGCCCGTTACTGACCGAAGTTGGCAGCCATCTCAATCAGGCACTTCAAAAAATTGACCATCGCGATCTTCGTTTGAGCCGCTGGGCCAAGCGGATGTCGAAAAAACTCTCCGGACAATCTGCCAAAGTGGCTGAAAAGGCAACTGTTTACGGCCAGGAGCAGGGAGCTGACTACGTTTTTTGTGGTCACACCCACCTGGCGATGACGGCTCAGGCGGGTTCGGTCCGGTATGTCAACACCGGGTGCTGGACCGACATTCCATCTACCTTTGTCGGAATTACAAACCAGGACGTTCATCTGATTCCAGTTGAATGAAGAATGAAGAATTGAGAATGAAGAGCAAGTATTAAGTTTTTTAATGTCTATATTTAGAGCAAATAAGGCGATAGCTTCTTCATTCTTCATTCTTCATTCTTCATTCTTCATTCTTCATTCTGTTACCTTGTCGCTTCACGAAAACCTATGGTCTCACCATCTGCCAGTTTGCTCCGCAAAGCAGTTCATCAGCATTCACTGACCAGCCGTCAAGGTGTGCTTGAACGAATGTTTACTGCTTTTTTTGATGGGCTGGTCTACAACCAGATTTGGGAAGATCCGCTGGTTGATCTCGAAGCCCTGGAACTCACCTCTGACAGTCGAGTGCTGACGATTACTTCGGGTGGGTGCAATGTTCTCAATTATCTGGTTGCCCAACCGCGGTTGATTATCGGCGTGGACTTGAACCCTTATCACATGTATTTGACCCGGTTGAAGTTAACGGCGCTTGAATTCTTGCCCGACCACGAGGCGTTCTTTGAGTTTTTCGGATGTGCCAACCGATCTGAGAACGTCGCCCGGTACGATGCTTTTATAGCTCCAAACCTGGATGTCCATGCTCGTGAATATTGGGAAGGTCGCACAATCACCGGAAAACGTCGGGTCGAGGCATTTGGGACCCAATTTTATGACCATGCGCGAAACGGGTATTTCCTGCGGTTTGTAACCGGACTGGCGCATCTGCTTGGAAAACATCCTGAAAAGGTGTTAGAGGCCACATCGCTGGCTGAACAGGAACAGGTCTTTGCTACTGAAATCGCACCGTTTTTTGACAATGTGCTGGTTAAAGGATTGGCCAAACTGCCATTTCTGGTGTTTGGGCTGGGGATTCCGCCCCGACAGCTTGAAGCACTTCGCGAAGACGCCCAGGGAAATATCATCGAACTCTATCGGTCACGGGTGAAAAAGCTGACCTGTGGCTTTCCAATTGCGGAAAACTATTTTACCTGGCAGGCAATTGCCCGCCGCTACGATTGCGACCAGCGCCAGGCGATTCCGGATTATTTAAAAGCTGAGCACTATCCGGTCCTCAAAGACAACGTCAATCGAATCAAGACGGCAATCATTTCGGTTACGGAGCTTTTGAAACACCAGCCGGCGCAAAGCCTGGATCGGTTTGTGCTGCTTGATGCCCAGGAATGGATGAAGCCCGTCGAAATCGAAGCCCTCTGGGCCGAGATTGCCCGCGTTGGTCAGCCGGGTTCACGCATTATTTTTCGAACCGCTGCCCGGAAATCCACCATCGAAGGGGTTTTGTCGCCCGAGTTGCGAAAACGATTTGTGTATGAGTCTGAACGCTCACACGACTGGTTCCAGCGAGATCGGTCTTCAATTTATGGCGGATTTCACCTCTATCGGCTGGCCGAATGAAGCAAATTATGAAGTATGAATGACCTGAATTTTGCCTAAAATAGCGGTAATTTGCCAAAAGACCAGCGCCGACCAGGGCGGGACACGCCGCGTAACCAGGAAGCGGTCAAATCACTCAAGTGGAATCAGAATTCACCGAAATTGAGCCTTCGCGGTGACGAAACTGACATTCACCCTATTTTTTATGTCCTTTATGTCCTTTATGTCCTTTATTTCACCACATCTGAGACCAAACCTGAGCAAACAGTTACTATTTGGGGCAAAATTTGGGGAATTATGAGTGACGCCACGATATCGTCAATGTCGTCAAACTCTGACCAGATGGCTGAGCAGGGAGACCAGATGGACCGCATGTATCGCCATCAGAGGCACATTTATGATCTGTCGCGAAAATACTACCTGCTGGGCCGTGACCGATTGCTCGATACCCTGTCCATCCAGCCCGGTGAGCATATTCTTGAAATTGGCTGTGGGACCGCCCGTAACCTGATTACCCTGGCCAATCGCCATCCGAAAGCGCATCTGTTTGGGGTGGATATTTCCCAGGAGATGCTGGCCACCGCCCGGAGCAATATCATTCGGGCTGATGTTGATCACCAAATCGTCTTAAAGTACTCGGCTGCCGAAGCCTTTCACTTTCATCAGACCTTTTCACTCCTCACTCAATTTGACTCCATTTTTTTCTCCTACTCCCTGTCAATGATCCCCACTTGGCCGGAGGCACTCAAAACCGCTCTTCACAATTTGAAGCCTGGGGGAACACTTTTCATCATTGATTTTGGTGATTCTTTTGATTTACCGTCCTGGTTCCGCAAACTTCTTCACACATGGCTTGCCAGATTTGGTGTATATTTCCGGCCCGAAGTTTTAGAACATCTCCATTTACAACAGACACAAGGGCTTGGAACACTATCGGTCGAGTTCCTCTATCGCCGGTATGCCTATCTGGCCAGTTTCAAGAAGAGCGAAATAGTGAAGTAGCGAAGTAGCAAGTAGTGATTTACTGGTTAGTTTGTACTATTTTCCTAATTCAGTATTCGCTACTTCACTACTTCACTACTTCGCTACTTCACTAATTCGCTCAGGTGTGAAAGGAACAGGGTATGAGTCACGGGTATTCGGTCCGGTCCGAAATGCGTGAAGGGGTTGAAATTTTTGTCTTGGCCAATGATGGGAAAGCTGAAGCCGAGGTCGCCCCAGCACTGGGAAACAATTGTTTTGTCTTTCGAACCTCAGAGGTTGCACTGCTTGAGCCGGTTTCATTGGCTGATTTCCTTCAGAAACCAACCAGTTACGGTATTCCACTGTTGTTTCCGTATCCCAACCGGGTTTCCGAAGGCGTGCTTGAATTCCAGGGGAAACTGTATCCAGTGCAGCCCAATCGCCACGGATACGTTCGAGATAAAGCCTGGACCGTGGTGGACAGCGGCGCGACGGCTGACGGCGGCGCCTGGGTGACGTCAGCGTTGGATACCCACACGTACGCCGACCAGATCCTGACTCAATTTCCATTTCCATTTCGGATCGAAGTCACCTACCGGCTGCACGACCTGTCGTTGGTTTTAGAAACCACGGTGCACAATACCGGGAATGGCGAATTGCCATTTGGATTTGGCATCCACCCGTATTTTCGCCGTCCAGACCACGGAAAGCTCTTTATTCCGGCTCATCTACGCTGGGAACTCCGGGACAGCCTGCCAACCGGGAATGTACTCGAAGTTGATGGAATGTTTGATTTGCGAGACGGCCAGGAGACCAGCCAGATCGAACTCGACGATATTTACACTGATATGGTGGTGGATGAGTTGGGGCTGGTGCACTGTGTGTTGGAAGATACCCCGGCACGGTCGCTGGTGGTGGTGGAATCAGACGTCACGACGTTTCCGCATATTGTCGCCTACACAGCGCCGCTCCCCAGAAAAGCGATTTGTATTGAACCCTATACCTGTCCAACCGATGGGTTTAACCTGCAGGCGCGTGGCATTGACGCCAATCTGATTGTGCTCGAACCCGGCACAGAGCGAAAAATGGTGATCACCATTCGCCATGAAAATTTTTAAGTGAAAAGTTTAGAGTTCCGCCTTTAGGCGGTTAACTGCCGTTCTACCTTTCTTTCTTTGTCGGCTGTTTTTTCCGCCAGAGATCAAAGAAGAGGTTTTCGATAGTACAGGAAAAGCCGGGAAGCAGGGGGGATTTCAGTTCGTCCTGTGGAAAGAACGTGCCAGCGAGTTTGAGGGCGCCTTCTTCGCGGCGGTGGATTTCGACGTGGTGGCGCTGGCAATCCACAATCCAGTATTCGTGAACTCCGCGTCGGGAATAGAGTTTCAATTTCGTCTGCCGATCACGGCGTTCATTGAGCGTGCCGGGAGAGAGCACTTCGATGACCAGTTCTGGAGCTTCGTGGAGTTTCCGGTCTGATTCAAGCGAGGTCTGAAGCTGCTCATGGCTGATCCAGACGACGTCTGGAACGACATCATCGTCATCTGCAAAGAGAAGCTCAGGGGCAAAAACGACAGTGCCCGTTCCAGAGGTGTGAATCCAAAGATTCAGGTAATATGAAAGTTGTGTGCAGGTAAATTGGTGATCCCAGCCTGGTTGTTTTGACACATGAAGTTCTCCCTCAATGAGTTCATAGCGTTTTCCATCGTCTGGAAAACATTCAAGGTCCGCTGAAGTGAATTTGGCTAAGGTGGACATGTTTGAATCCTCCTGAAACCCACCCGTTCACGCAGGTGGTACTGATGACATAGCCCACCCGCTCACGCAGGTGGTACTCACTATTTTGCTTTCTTCACTTTAATCGTGGCACTGGCCGTTCCGCCGGCTGTTTCAACTGTGATTGTGGTTTTGCCACGTGGTGTTGTGGCTGGAATAACCGCCTGAATCTCGGTCTCGCTGCTGAAATTGATGGGGGCTGAAACCCCGCCGATACGAACCGCACCGTTGCGTAAATTTGAACCCAAAATGCGCACAACGGCACCCGCCTGAACCTTTGTCGGGGTGACGCCGGTAATGACTGGGACCGGTTCGGCTTCGATAGCAAAGCTGAGACTGGCCGTTCCACCGGCTGTTCGAACAATCAACTGAGTTGTTCCGACTGCAATTCCAGTCGGGACACTGGTTCGAATTTCAGTTCCTGAGTTAAAAGTTACTTCCGCCTGGGTTTCACCGAAAAAGACGGTGGCACCGTCAAAGTTGCTGCCCGTAATGACCAGCGGTGTGCCGATACGCGCCGAGCCAGGTGTGACGCTCCCGATTTTAGGGGCAGCCACGACGGTAAATGGTTGATTTGAAAGGATACTGTTGCCAGAACGTGAAATCAGTCGGATTGGACCGGTTGACGTATTTCCTGGGACAATCGCCGCAATTGCCGTGTCACTGTTCGTGGTAAATTCAGCCGATACGCCGTTAAATTCAACCTTCGCGATTTCAGAAAGACGAGTGCCGATGATGACCACTCGTTCTCCGACGGGACCGCTCAGAGGCGTAAAACTGGTAAAGGTAGGGAGGGTTTCGGTGGTAACCGTGAAAGAAGTGGTACTGACGGCAGTTCCTTCGGCATTCGTCACACTGATTGAACCATTGGTCGCCTGTGGCGGAACCGTAGCCAGAAGTTCCTGGCTGGAGCGAATTGAAAATTGAGCCACGACTGTTCCAAAACGAACTGATGTGGCGCTGGAAAAATTGGTTCCACGGACGACAACCGCCGTTCCCACCGGGCCACTGGTCGGGTCAAAGCTGAGAATCGTTGGAAGATTTGGATTGGCCACCACAAAATCTTCAGTGGTTGTGGCCGTTCCCAGCAGGGTTTCCACCGAGATTGGTGCGGTGACTGCTCCTTCGGGGACAATGGCCGAAATGGTACCGGAGGAAGTTACCTGAAATGAAGTGCGAAGGGTGCCAAACCGGACTTCGCGGACGTTGACAAACGACGAGCCCGAAATGGTGACCGTAGAGGTGACAGGCCCGCTTTTCGGAGAAAAACTCAAAATCGAAGGCGGTAGAATGGGAATGAAAAATGAATTCTGGCTGCTGCCCGTGCCTTCCGGGGTGGTGACTGAAATTGGCCCCGTGACGGCACCCGCCGGAACTGTGGTTTTGATTGACGTGGCGGTGACGTCTGAAAATGTTGCTTCAACGGTCCCAAATCTGACGGAGGTGGCGCCGGTAAAGTTAAATCCGGTAATGACGACAGCGGTTCCTGCCTGGCCAGTGGTGGGAGAAAAGCTATCAATCACCGGCACGGTTGTTTGAAGCGGATAAATAAATGTGGTTCCGGCAATGTCATCTGACCGAACTGACGAACCGCGCCCATCCCCGTGCGCCCGAAAATACATCGTGGCGTCCGACAACACAAAATCAGGTTCTGGGGACTTTTGTGAAGAATGCCCCAGCCCGATGCTATGGCCGATTTCATGGGTCATGACTTCGCCCAGATTGGCGGCAACTCCCAGGAAACATTCGAAGTTATTGTTAAAGACCACATCACCTTCAAGGGTGCGCTGAAAGACCTGTCCGTTGATGGTGCGGGTTTCGCTTGAGGCCAGCGAGATGCCGCCAATGGCCAAAATTCCGCGACAATCAACTGGATCGTCAATTTCGTTGCGGCAATCATCAAAGGAAACCGCCGTCACGCCATCAGCGACAAAGCCACAGGCAGTTGTGGTTCCAATGTTGTCCAGGGTAATTGAGGCTGAGGAAATGTCACTCCAGGCGGATAACGATTGAGCAAAAATGGATTGGGCCCCGCTGTTTGGCGCATCTTGCAAGTTGACTCGATACGGCACCGGCGTATTTTGATCTGGTTCAAACCAGCGGAAGCCACGTCCAAGCAGGCTAAATTTGGGCTGAACAAAGACTTTTGTGGGCGATGGCTGATATTCAGATGGCATTGACCGGAGCGAGATCCCGGCAAAACGTTTTTCGAACATTGCGACCCGATCAGCTTGCGAATGGAGCGTGGCTCGGATTTTCTCAAGATATAACCCAAGCTCCATTGAATTGGTGATCTCTCCGGTTTGGAGCGTCTGGGTGGCTGGCGATTCAAGGTGTGTTTGATCAATCTCCCGCTTGACGAATTTCCGCCCGCTGGCTGGGTCAGTCACAATCGAGAATTTTCCCATAAAAAAATGGGCAATGCGGAGTGCGCCATCTGGTGCTGGGTTGAGGTAGAGCAGAACTTCTTCTGATGGTGAGAATTCCGGAGATAAGAAAACCACTTGAGCCGTCGGCCCGACTTCGCCACCCAGTTGACGAATGACCAGTTCGCGGGATGAAAGGCTTCCTTTTAAGAACTCGTCCACCCGGATCGTGACATAGGTGTAAATCCGCTCGTGGCCAGCATCCCAGTTTGATTCACGGGCAATGACCTGGCCACGAACAATCAACCGGGAACTGACGATCAAATCATCATCAGGTAAAAGAATGGCGGTCGTAGCCGTGACCGTGTCGCTGCAACCACAATAAATCAGCCCAATGACAAGCATCAGAAATCGAAAAGAGCATAAGAGAATTGAATTTTTCAATAGGTTACTGTGCATATTGAATTTGAATAGAAACTTTTAATTTGAATTGAATGTGAACGGTGGTTTGATTGAGTTCAAAAAATGTACCACGGGTGAAAGTTCAATTCACATTCACTTACCTGACATGGTTGATTATGGCGTTTCAGTGAAGAGAATTGCCTCGTTTTTCCAGTCTGCATTTATCAAATGGATGAGTTGTTGGTAGAATAGCCGCACATTTTTGGCAAACCCAAGTCCTGACCCAGATCCCCTTGTTGTTGGTTTACCTCAACTTCAGTTTTTCCAAGTTCGTGATTCAGCAGCCTCGACTCTTGTCCAGGCCGTTGGAATACACCCCGTTGTCTGCCCATGATCAGCAAGTTCTGGATTGGATGGTCCATTTTCCTATTGAGCCTGATGGGATGCGGTCGTGTCTTTGCACAACAGGAACTGAGTGAGTTTCAGCATGTCTCTCGGGATCAAGGACTTTCACAGGGCACGGTCATGTGTCTGTTACAGGATCGGGAAGGGTATTTGTGGTTTGGGACCCAGGATGGACTCAATCGCTATGACGGGTATGAATTCAAAGTTTATTACTATGACCAGCAAAACCCGGCGAGTTTGAGTTCAAATTTTATCATGTCGCTGTGTGAAGACCCGTCCGGTGCGCTGTGGGTCGGTACAAACGGTGATGGGTTGAACCGGCTGGATCGTCGGACCGGAAAGTTTGACCACTTCTTTGCCGATCCGAAAAACCCGAACAGTTTGAGCGATAACCAGATTTCAGCGCTCCTGGTTGACCACCGTGGAAAACTCTGGGTCGGTACATTGGGTGGCGGGCTGAACTGTTTTGATCCGGTGACAGGGCACTTTTCACGGTTTGTGCATGACGAGGCTGACCCCTATAGCCTGAGTTCAAACCGGGTGTCCTCGATTTGTGAATCACCCGCCGGCGTGTTGTGGATTGGCACGCTGGGCGGAGGGCTCAACCGCTTCGACGTGGCCAAAGAAACATTTACCGTCTATCGCCACCAGCCAGTTTCTGCAAACCCGGAACCCGGAACCCGGAACCCGGAACCCTTGCTCGGAAGTGATCGGGTCATGGTGGTTGTGGTGGATCGGGCCGGAATGCTCTGGATCGGTACTGAAGACAGCGGGCTTGACCGCCTTGATCCACGGACCAATCAAATCACTCATTTTCGAAATGACCCTCAATCACCAACCAGTCTGGGTGGCAATGATGTGCGGACCATCTTTGAAGATCGCGAAGGTGTACTCTGGGTTGGCACGCGGGGTGGTGGTTTGAGCCGGTTTGATCGGGGAAGTGGAAAGTTCATCCAGTATCGCAATGACCCGCTCCAACCAGGGAGCCTGAGCAGCAACTCCGTGCTCTCGCTCACCCAGGATCGAGCGGGTGTGCTCTGGGTTGGAACTGGAGATGGCGGCGCCAATCGGCTGGATCGGTCCAAACATTTTCCTGGATTTCGGGAAAACCCAGGCCAGCCAACAAGTCTTCGCGGAAAAAGTGTACAGGCGTTTGCCGCGGATCCAACCGGGGCCGTTTGGGTTGGAACCGATGGCGGAGGCGTGAACCGACTGGACTCGATTGAAACGGGGGTGTTCAGTCATTTCCAAAATGACCCTCAAAATCCATCCAGTTTGGGCAGTAACCGGGTGACGTCGCTGGCGCGTGATACCGCTGGCACGTTCTGGGTGGCGACATTGGGGAGCGGGCTCAACTGGCTGGATCCACGGACTGGGAAGTGCAAACGATTTCAGCATCAACCCGAAGATCCGACCAGTGTCAGCAATAACCGCATCTGGTCGGTGCTGGTGGATCGTCAGGGGCAGGTTTGGGTTGGTACAGAGAGTGGTCTGGATCGGTTGGATCGGACAACGGGTAAATTTACTCGCTTTCAGGAAAAAGCGGCTGAAACCGGGCGCCCGGTTGAAGACAACATCAATGTTTTATATGAAGATCGGGCGGGTGTGTTGTGGATTGGAACCTATGGAAACGGCCTGCTCCGGCTGGATCCAACCACAAAGGAATTTACCCGCTATCTGTCAGCCGCCTGGAATGCGACCAGTCTGGGGAGCAATACGATCTTTACCATTTATGAAAGCACGGCTGGAGCATTGTGGGTTGGCACCAATGGCGGCGGGCTAAGTTGTCTGGATCGAACGACGGGGACCTTTACCAGTTACACGATTCGTGACGGCCTTCCAAGCAATTCAGTGATGAGTATGCTTGAGGATGAAGCTGGAAATCTCTGGCTTGGGACAACTCTGGGACTTTGTCGTTTCCATCCCGCCAGCCGATCCTGTCGAAACTACGATAGCCGCGATGGACTGCAAAGCAATGAATTTACGCAAAATGCAGCCTTGAAAACCAGTCGGGGTGAGATGCTCTTTGGCGGAATCAACGGGTTTAACTGGTTTCACCCGGAAAAAATCGAAGATCGTCAGTTTATCCCTTCGCTGTCACTGACCAGTTTTCTTATCTATGGCCGTGAACTTGAAGGTTTTAACGGCACAAATCTTCCCTCGCTCAATTACACCCAAAATTTTATCACCTTTAAATTTGCCTTCTTAAATGACACAGTGCCAGAGAAAGATCGCTATCAGTACAAACTTGAAGGATTTGACCGGGATTGGGTCTTCGCCGGTTCACAGCGGTATGCGAGTTACACTGATTTGAAACCTGGCACCTACGTTTTTCGAGTCAAGGGGGCAAACTCCGATGGGGTCTGGGATCAGCAGGGGATTGCACTCCGCTTTGAAGTGATTCCGCCACCGTGGAAAACCTGGTGGGCCTATTCACTCTATGTCATCGGAATTGTTGGTGGTTCGTGGCTGGGCGTTCAATTACGCCTGCGGTCGTTGAAACGGCGGGCAATCATTTTAGAGCAATCTGTCATTGAGCGAACCCAGGAGGTTGTTCAGCAGAAAAATGAACTCTCGCACCAGAACGAACAAATTATCCGCCAACGGGATGAAATCGAGCGCAAAAGCGCCGAACTGGAGCGCCGTTCCCGAGAGATTCAGGAAAAAAACAGCCAGATTATTGACAGTATTTTGTATGCCGAGCGAATCCAACAGGCCATTCTGGCCTACCGGAAGCGCATCGGTCAGTCGCTGAATGAGTACTTCATTTTGTTTCGACCCAAGGACATTGTTTCAGGCGACTTTTACTGGTTTCACTATGTTGACGGTATCAGCATCATTGCCGTGGTGGACTGTACCGGGCACGGTGTTCCGGGCGCCTTTATGTCAATGATCGGCAATAGTTTATTGAGTCAAATCGTGATCGAAAACCAGGTTCACGACCCAGCCCTGATTTTGGAGTTGATGCACGTCGGCATTCGCAAAGCACTGAAACAGGATGCTGACGACGCTGAATCGCAGGACGGGATGGATGTCGCCGTGTGTCGGATTGATCCGCTCCAGCAAACAATCATTTTTGCTGGTGCGAAACGCCCGCTGTATTACATCAACGGTGGCGGAGAATTGATCGAAGTCAAAGGTGACCGGAAATCAGTCGGCGGCAAACAAAAGGAAACCGAGCGGAAATTCACCAATCAAACCATTTCAATCCAAAAGGAAGTCACCATGTATCTGGCTTCGGATGGGTTTAGCGATCAGGCAGGAGAAAACGCACCGAAATTTGGCACCCGGCGATTTAAAGAACTCCTGCAGTCAACTTCCGGGTATAGCCTCGAAGTGCAATACCACGCACTCATTGAAGAACTTGAAGCCCATCAAGGCGCTGAACCCCAGCGTGATGACATCACCGTGGTCGGGGTGCGCATCCAGACCGAACGGAACTATTCTCCGGAAGGGTATTTGATGTAATACCAGTCAGTAGTCAGTAGTCAGTAGTCAGTAGTCAGTAGTTCACTAAATTTATTTGATTGAATTACTTAACTGTTTTCTGGTGTGAGTGCTTGACTGCGAAATGATATAAGTTTGGGGCTGAAGACGTTGGGTTGACGAACTGGTTTTATTTCATCCCTCATCCTTCATCCCTCATCCCTTCAATTGCCCCGAGCTTGCGAGTCTTCATCCCTTAGCCCCAGGCCCTCAGCCCGGTTTTAGGGCTTGGCAATTCCCCAGATGTGAAGGCTTTCAAGCACTAAAATCGTAGCCCAAACGACAATGCTGATTCCGGCGGCAGCAGCAGCAATATCTTTGATGATGCGAATTTTTTCATCTTCGCGGTGTTCGACAAAATCGCAAAGGACTTCAATCGAACTGTTAAACAGCTCGGCAATGAGCATCAGCCCGGTAGCGAGTAAAATAATGGAGAGATCTACCCATTGGCGGAAGAAAAAAGCAACGATCAGGACCGGAAGTGAAAGCACCACTTTATAAGCAACACTAAAATCAGTCAGAACCGCGACATGGAGTCCAGCCAGAGCAACTTTGATTTTTCGAAGTGGATGATACCCAGGCGTGCGAAATTTGGAAGGCATTGTTTTTAACGGTATAGCAGTTTGGAGTCAGTGATTGGTAATGCGAATGAAGGATTGAAGAATAGAGCAGTTTTGAACCCGTGAAGCGGGTGGAAGGCTCCTTTCACGTGTCGGTTTTTGGTTTTGCACCGCGAAGCGTTGCAGTTCGGATAGCCGGTCGGTTGGCCGCTTTGGGCCTACCACCGGACACCAAGGCCACCCCTTGTTGCTCCCCCGCTTCGCCCGCGCCCCACAGGGCGCGGGCAGGCAGCGCGGAGGGAGAATAACCCGACTTTTCCCGGTGGTAGCTCCCAAAACCTCGCAACCGACCGGCTATCCGAACGGCAGCCTTTCAGGATGCTCAATCCAATGCACGCATTGTCTCGTCCCACTAGAACACAAACAAAAACCTACACATGAAAGGCGAAAGACTTGCAAGTTTAAACCCCAAACTTTGCTGTAGTGCTAAGCAATTTTGTTTTGGTAGAGTCCGGTTAACTCGGTTATACAGAGTTTAGTTGCTGGATGATCAGCGCCAAGTGCGTTTTCCAGAATTGGTTTTGCCTGCTCAAGCAAGACCTGAGCTTCAGCAAATCGTTCCTGTTTTTGATAGAGGTTTGCCAGGTCGTGCAAACTAATAGCGACATCCAGGTGTTCCTGACCTAAGCGTCTTTCCCGAATCGCAACTGCTTTTTTAAAGAGATCTTCTGCCTCTGCAAATCGGTTTTGTCTGACAAAGAGTCGAGCTAACTCAATCATGGCATCAGCCGTAGCTGGATGTTCTGGTTCTAAAAGTCTTTCTCGAATGGCAAGGGCTTTTTTAAAGAGAGGTTCTGCTTCGAGGTACCGGCCCAGTTTTCGGTAGAGGTTTGCTAAATCGTTGAAAAGAAAGGCGAGACTGAGGGTTTCACCTTCCCAGATTTTTTCACCAATAAGCAATGCACGTTTGAAGATAACCTCTGCCTCAGCAAGGTTTCCCAACTCGGTTTGCACCCTGGCGAGTTCATTCAATTTAGTAATAAACGTTGGGTGTTCAACACCTTCTAGTCGCTCTCTTTGTTCTAACGCCTGTTCAAAAAAGTACTTTGCCTCTGAAAAGTTGTCTTGACGATAAAAATAGGTTCCCAGCTTTTCAAGAATTGGAACAAAGATGGGGTTTTCTAAAGGTAGATTTTCCTTGGCAAGCTGAAGAGCTTTTTGAAGTAGGTCTGTTGCTTGTTGATATTGGTTAAGCACCCCATAATTTTCAGCTTGTTTGATCAAAAGGTCTAAATAATCTTCGTGGTCTTCTTCTGTCTTAGCGAAGCGAGAGAGTCTTGCAATCTCACCTAATTGTGGAAGAAATGTTGTGAGATGCTGAGCTAATTGAGTAGCCTCATTAAAAAGCTTTGTTTCATGAAGTGTTAAAATGGCATGCCTTGCCAATTGATGAAAAACCTCAACTGAATTCTGTCCGTGTAGTACTGCCAATTCAAAACGATGAGCTAGACCCGTTGAGATGTAACGGGCATCATCAACACTAAATATTGAAATGTCTTTAAATCCAAAAGAGTGCCGCACTGTGTCGAATGAAGTATCAGGTTTAAGGATGATTTCTGTAAGCCCTAACTTGATGAGAAACCAGGAATTGATGTCAGGAAGGCCCCGAATAAAGATGTCTGCCGTTGAAGGAGCCATCCACCAGATTTGACAGATGTTTGGAACGACCAGGTTTTCACGGTTGATGTTCAGAATCCGAAGGGATTCGACGAGCGGCGTATCTTCAGGAAATGCGGTTTCAAAGCCTGAGATGGAAACAACACCCTTCGCAAGTTCTTTCAGATGTGCGAATAAGAAATCAACAATCTCAGTTGCTGGTTGATTTCGCGGAAGTTTGACTTCATGGAACGCGATCTCAAGATCCTCAAAGCTTTTATGGAGATTTGAAACAACTTCCTGTCTGGCAAATTCAGATGTGAACTCAACCCGAGCCAGTCCCCTGGGTGCCCGCCGCCCCCAGAGCAACAGGCGTGCGGTAACCTCTTTGATTGAACCAGGTTCCAGAGATGGAGAGCTATTCGGTTCCACCAGGCGCTACTCCTTGAGCATTGGGGGCAATTTTTCCTTGTTTCCGCAAAATATCAACCACGAGTGGATGGACGCCAAGCCATCGTTCCCCATTAAATTCGAGTACTGCACGAGCCCGAAAGAGTGATGTCAGAACTGGATCCGCAATTTCAGCCGCTTCATCCCGGTTGTAGATTTTAAGCAACCGCTCAGCTTGTTGGGCGTAAGTGACAGGGTTTTCAGTTTTATCTGGTTGATGTTGACCAAGGCGGCGCTCGTATTCTGACCTGAGCGATATAATGGAGTCGGTTACTTGATCCTGGCCAATTTTCAATTTCGAAGACAGCAGACTGTTATCCGCAGCGGAATTCACCAGCGTGAACAGATCCCGGAGATTCCCGCCTGAAGCCGTGATGAGTCGCATCATTTGGCCAGGTTCAAACAAATCAGCCACTAAGCGTGCCTCCAAAATTGCCTGGAGCGATTTTCTACCAGCCATGTTTGGTGTGTGGTTTTTATGAAAAACCGGAATGTCAGGAATTAACAGGCAGGGAAAGGAAAACTGCCCGGTTTTGGCATATCCAAAATCAATCGGAATGGTAAAGATACAATGTGCATCCAGTTCTCTGAGCACAGTGCTATAAGTCAGGAATAGATTTTCAATTTTTTCCGGTGGAATGATGCCAATCCGGTCAAACCCTTCCCAAACAAAGAGCCATTCTTTCCCAGTCGCTTTTTTGAGAATTTCATTGCATTCCGCCAGAAGCCGGTTGGCCGCTTTGACCAGGGCTGAAATCTGGTTGAGCCGGTACTGAACAGTTTCGGTCGTGCGAGACGAAGCATATTTCATCTCACCTTTTAAACTTCCAAACAGCCCAAGCGCTTTTGCCCAGAGCGAATCAGATGAAAGTCCAGCCCCTGCTTCAGCCTGGGCACCAACTTCGGTCTTTTTTTCGTCTGTAATCTTAACTGCTGAAAACCATTCGAGAATTTCACGGAGGCGATGGTCTGATGGGGGACTTCCTGCGCCACCCTTATCAACTGATTGAGCGGTGCGTTCAGCGACCTCCATCAGCATCAGGAGGAGCACATCAAAAGGCTGAAAACTGGTTGGATCCAGGTCAAGTGTGGCGTTGAGCGTAATTGTCTTGAATGAATTTTTGATTTCCTGAGACAGCTTTGAAAGCTCAGTTGATTTTCCAACCCCTTGATGGCCCATCAAAAATGCTTTAAACGGAGCACTTCCAAAAGCACGACGCAATTGAAGAGATAAATGTTGTAACCGGTACCCGCCTCTGATTTCATTGAGTTCAGCCCGATAGTAGTCATTTAACTCCTGCTCCGTCCGTAGCGGCTCTGGAGAAAGCATCTTGTACACGTCTTCAAGCGTGGTTACTTGAGGCATATTCGTGGTTTCCTAATCAAGATTCGAAAGAAGAGCGAGGATGAGAACCCCAAATATACCTGTGTTAGTTAGCTATGAAAAGGCGGCTGAACCCTGACTCTGCAATAGAGGTAATTGAAAACGCTGGCTTTATTGGCTTTGTGGCTGCCTTGCCCCATTCTTCACCTTTTGAATTGCCTCACATAGCGCTGAAACATTACCGGCTGGAATTGTCGTGACGCCAGGGACGTGTTTTAAACCGCACTCGGCTGAGGCAATCACAGGAATGCCAGCCGCGACGGCTTCGAGCAACTTGCGTGGTTTATGTTCGACAAAGGCTGGCAGGACGACGATTCCGATGTCATCCAGCCAGTTTGGGGAAAAGGATCGTCGCTGTGTTTGACCGCTACCCCAAAAGTCTTTTCCTTCAAGTTCAGAACCAAAAGTCACAACTTCAAGTCCAAGTTTTTCAGCGACTTCACGGAGTTCGTAGGCGCCTTTGCGGCCAACGGTTGAAGCCGGGAAGGCCACTTTTTTTCCTTTGACAGGTGTATGTGTTGATTTGGGGAGCTTCCAGTCGAGCAACACAGCTTTGGTTGGAAACAATTCGGCAATGTGCGAATGTGGCGTGATAATTCGTCGAGCCTGACGAAGGGCTTCGCGTTCAGCCTTGAGCAAAGCTGAGTCAGCGCGAAAATCACCCAGCGTGGGGCTTTCCGGATGAAGTTTCCGGCCTCGATCCAGTTGCTGGTGCAGGGCATCAAGCGGCAACCGGGTCATCAGGACATCAAACGTTCTACCTCCTAAATGTCCATCCATCCACAGAAACGGCAGCAGGTTTTGCATACAGGTCAGGTGTGTGATGTCATAGGTCAAATTTTTGGCAAAGGCGGCGGCCAGTTCCTGGTCGGCTTCAAGGAGCGCCTGTTGCCGCTCGGCACCCTGGGAAGCCAGCGACCGTGACGACCACGCCCGCCAGAGGGCAACCAGTCGGGCCTGTTGAACCTGTCCAAACCCACCAGTCTCCCAGGCATAATTGGCTTTCTTGACCTGGTTGCCATCAATCGGGAGACACAACACATCCTGGTCAGATTTGTGCTGACTCAGGTACTCATCAAACTCCGGCCAGAATTCATCCACCAGAAACGCCTGTTTTCCAAACTGTGCGTATTGCGTCTCCCGTTCAACATTGCGATGACAGCTATAAACCCCGCAACTGGCACAACTTCCAGGGATAATTCCCAGCAGGCGAGCTGGTTTTGAATCAGTTGGGTTTGTTGAATCTTCTGAGGTTGCATCACCTCGAAATCGCACCACCAGCGAATCTGATGTCAGAAAGGCTTCGATGCGAAATGGAAAACCGGCTCGGAAGCGCAAATCAACATAATTCCAGAAAACCGTGGCATCCCGACCAATTTCAGCCAGCGAGCCGGGCACCACCTGCGAATGGGCATGCCGTTCGACGATGTCAAACCCGGCTTTGAGTGCGGCGTCATAGAGTGCATTGGAAAGCTGGCACAAGCCACCGCCTACGCTGGGAATCAGACATCCTTCGCGCAATTCACGCCCGGCGACATAGCCTTTCCATCGGGTTGGCTGTCCCAGTTGTGCCCAAAAACTAAACACTTCACCAGCCGGAAGTTCAATCCCGTCAAGTTGTTTGAGGGCAATGCGGAGATTATGAATTTTCCCGGCTTGCAGGTGTTTTTCAGCCGGTGCGCCTGGGCTGGTCCAGAGTGGAGTTCGTGATTCGGCCAAAACTGGCTTTTCGACAAACTGATTGCCTTTGGTGTGGTGTTTCGGTGATGAAGGAAACTGGTTTTTGATGCCCCGTTTGACCTGCAACAGGGTGGCTTTCAAACGAAAGAGAGCCTCACTGGTCAACTTCGGATGACTGAGTTTGGGCGAAATAAGCATGGTCTTCATAGGCTGCCTGATGTGATAGATGGAATTGGAGTTGATTTTAAAAGCTATATGCAACTCGAATGCCACGGCCACAACTGATTTGTTTTGAATGAGATCTGCTTTTTCTCTTGCTCCGAATTCAATTTGAATTGAAATTTAGTTTGATGGCTGAAGCTCAAATTTTACGACCTCATACAGTCGCCCAGGTTCGGTTCGGCGAGTAATCGTGACTTCTGTGACGGGTTGCACCGTGTCGAGCACACTGGAAATTTCATTCGCAAAAAAGTCAATCTGGTCGCTTTTGAGCCGGGTGGCGATGTCATCAAAGGCCGGTTTGCGCTGGTTCAGGCGAATCAGGGTCAGTTCGTCAATTGCGTTCGAGGTTTGGAACATGTTCTTTTGCTGTGGCGAATGCGCCAAAATTGATTGAAGTAACTCAATATTATTTGCCAGCACCAGCACCCGGTCTTTGAGGGCATAACACCACGTGAGTCCGAGCATTGGCAGGCTCAGTTGTCGAAATTGGAGACCATTGGTTTCTGAGCTGGTCCACTCCAACGATGTCGTTCCAACGGCGGCGATTGAAAACTGACTTTGTGCCAGTTGGATCAATGATTGTTCAAGTAGCGGGCGGTTCAGCCCTGACGGAGATTGAACCGTCACCAGTGTCGCTTTGCGAAATTCGGCAAAAAGCTGGCCGGGGCGGGCTTGCGGGCTTTGAATGACAGCGACGGTTTGGGGGCCGGTACTGGACATGGCATCGCTGAAGCTTTGTGAAAAGGCCAGTCGGGCTGATTTGCGGACTTCAATCGGATCAAGCTCAGGGATGGCGATTTCGGCATCTACTGGATCGTTGATGGTTTCGTCATAGTCTGAATCAAGGTATTGATAGTGGCTGTATCCATACCAGGAATCATCGGAATCTACGCCATAGGTATCATAACTGGCTAAATAGGTATCCCAGTGATGCTCCCGGTCATAAGTCGTGTCTGGCTTGAGCGGCTGGGTAAAAATCTGGCTCACGGGTTTGGAGATAGTTGTTGCCTGACCGGCTGCGGAGTGAAGCGTGATAAATGGAACATCATCCGGGATGAGTTGTGCGACCTGGGATAGTTCCTTTGTCGAAATTTGGGTTGGGCGACCAGTTTTGGTCTTCGAAGTCAGGAAAAACCGATGCTCAAGCCATTCGGTTTCAGCCAGTTCAAGGTCAAACAAGCCAGCTTCAAATGATTTCAACTCAGCCACGTTGCGCTGCACCCAGTAATGTCTGAAGTACCAGTCGCTGTTGAGTTTGTTCTGGTCAACCCAGGCGGTGAAGAAGTGCGGCGTGGCTTCACGCGTCAATTTCTGAAAGGCGGGTTCGGCTGACAACCGGTCAGCCTGTGATTTCCCTCGGAGGTTGGCCAGCGTGCGGAGCATCAGTTGTTCGCTGGTGGCCAGAATGAGCTTTCCTTTGACAGCGGCAAAAACCAGCTTCTGTTTTTGACGGCCCCGGTCGGCTTCGACTTCGAGGCTGTAGTAGGTTGTTCCATCAGGAAGCTCAGTCGGTTCAAACCGATCCTGGTTGCTAAAGAATTGAGTGGCGGCAATTTTTTCGTCACTCATTGGTGCGACAAACACCATTTCCATTCGACCAATGTCATAGACGGCAAAGGCAGCTTTCTTTTCTGCTGAGTTGCTCATTGTCATCGAATCCAGCTCAAACCCAAGGGCAGAATTGAATTCAAAGTATCGTTCCATCAGCTTGAGCCCGAGGTGACGTTTTTGAAACTGTTGATAATTCACACTTTCCTGGTAGCGAGCTTTCAAACCGGATTCATTCCAGCGTTTGATGAACTCCGGCAAATCCTGAAATTGCCCATAAACAAACGCCCCACGCGGCAAGGCATTGGCCAGTTCAAATGGATTGGCTTTTTTCCTCGCGGATTGCGCCGAACCAAAAAGCCCCAGGCCCGCAATCAGCACCAGCGCCAGTTTCCACCGCCAGGAGTTTTGAATAACCGCAGAACCCCGGAATTTACAGCCTGTTAGGAACATCATACATTGGCCTCAAAAGGGTTTTAGTCCCGCAGGGACGTTGTGCAATAGCCGTGGCGCGAAGCCCACGGTTACAATTATAAGCGCCAGGATAAGAAAACCCGTGTCCGTTCCGTTGGCATTGAACGACGCTCGTGTCGGGCCTGGATCCCGTCCTGGCCGTATTCCGTGGGCTTCGCACCACGGCTATTAAACGACGACCCTTCGGGCCTCAAACCCTTATCCTGGCGCTTATGAGTCCCCAAAGGCTCGATTTTTGTGCAACTCTCATCACTAACCACTAACCACATTCTTCATTCCACAGGTGTCACCAACCTCTGGTCAATGACGAGGGTTGGTGCGGGCGGGACAGGTTGCGTCGCCAGCAGGGCCGAAAGCTTTTCGATGCGAGCTTCACTCGCTGACTGTCGGGCAGGATCAGAAAGGAGTGCCCGTCGCTGGTTTTCATACTTCAGGGCAATGTCATAGGCTTTGATGGTTTCGGCAGCGAACGACAACCGCTCCAGAAGCTCAAGTTGGATTTGGTGTTGACGATTTTGGGTGAGGGTTTTCAGGGTTTGACACCGAGGCTGAACGGTTGGTTCCGGCAAAGCAACTGGTGCAGATTCACGGGTGTTGTTTTCGGAAGTAGCTTCTTCCGTCGCTGGTTGGGTACTTTCCAAACTGGTTAATTTGTCGGCGATGGTGAAGGCGGCTCGCGGCTGGTTCCTGTCAAGGTACAACCCGATTTGCTGAATTTGCGGGTCGGCTTCGACAAACCCAAAGCTCTCAACCATCGACAGGTGCGGGTTATTTGTTTGAGCCCGCGAAAAATCGGCGATAGCCTGGCTGGGCTGGTGGGTTGCTTGTTCCAGAAGGGCTCTGAAGAATGAACCATATGGATTAGCAAAAACTGGCGACTGCTGGTTGAGGAGTTGAAGTGCCTCGGATGCCTGATTCATCGAAGCCAGCTTTCTTGCCTGAATCGCCGTTAACATCTCAGTATCACCTTTGGTTTGAACCATTTGTTCAAGCATTGTCCACAACGCAGGGTTTGTCCCGATCAACTCGGGCGCGAGCCAGACTGCCTGCCACCGGGTTTTTCGCAAAACGGAACGATCTCCCAGCAGGGCAGCCAGTTCAGCAACGGCTTCTGATGTGTGGTTGGCCAGGGCCAGCAATCGGGTCAGTTCGAGGCGGTTGATTTCATTTTCCGGATGAATGGCTCGAATCCGCTGCCGGTATTGAATCGCAAGCTCAATCTGACCGACCTCTGCGGCCAGTTCAGCGCTGAGAGCCAGGGCCTCTCCGCGAGAAACGGAAAGAACCGGAGCGGGTTTTTCAACCACCGGGTCGGTAATGGCCCGACTGGCAAGAAATGAGAGTTTCGCTACGGCAGCCTGAGTCGTTTCTCTGGTCTCGTCCTCATCGAGGCTGGTCAGGAAATTCAGAAATTGAAGGCCAGCTTTGGTGTCGTTTCGCTCAAAGGCCAGCCGGGCGAGGCCGATAAAGGCTGACGGTTCAAGCTGTTCCAGCGCCAGCATCCGTTCATAGGCGGCCTGGAGCAGATTGTGAGCCAGGTCAGTGCGGTTTTCTTCCTGAAGCAGCGCAACCACATCATTCAATCGGCGCAATGAAGGTTTCTGGACTGTGAGTGTTTCCGGGTAGGTTTCAATCCCACAGAAGTGGTTGAGTTCTTCAAAAAGGGTTGCCGTTCCGGTCTGTGCTTCCAGGCGGAAGCGGGTCAGCCGGAGCCACTCCGGGCGTGGGTAACTGTTTTTGAGTTCGTTTTCGATAGTTTCAACTGTGTTGAGGGCGGCGGCGGTCTGTTGCTGCGAAAGTTGGGATTCAATGAGCGCCTGGTGCCATTTCAATCGGTCAGATTCTGGTTCCTCAACACGATAGTCATTTTTGTGGTCGAGGATTTCTTCAGCCCGCAACGGATTGAATGTCGTCTTGAGCTGGTCGGTAAATTGATAATCGTAGTTGTAGCGACTCAGCCCGGAACTCTGGTCAATCAAAAGCTGATAAAACTGAGCGTGTTTTGTTTCGCTGACCAGTGATTCACCAATCACGGTTTCTGCCAGCCAGCTATTTTTGGGAAGCTCAAGGCACAATTGGTTAAAGTAAGCCGCCTGGGCCTGGGCTGCGGCTGGTGAAAGCGGCGTGTCGGTCTTCAATGCTGGATGAAAGGATGCCGAAAGCGTATGAAGCAGAGGTTTCAGTGGTTCAAACTGGCTCTTGGGGTCGCTGTAATAGACCTCGTCATTTTCTTTTTCGATCCGTTTGAGTTCTTTGACCAGAATCGGGAAAAGCCGTGCCCGACTCTGTTCACTGAGTCCATGTTCGGTCAGAATGCGGAGATAGCGTTCACTGAATTCACGATTGAAGTCTGAGGAAATGGCCTGCTCCCATTGTTCTTTGGCTTTTACTGTTTCGCCCAGTTGCCAGAGTGCCTGACCCAGATCAAGTCTGACCGTAGCCGGGTCAGCCGTATTTTCAAGCGCCAGCGTCAAATGGGTGAGCGCTGATTGTGGGTCGTGATGAGCTAAAAACCAGCGACCCAGTCTGATCTGTTCAGCAGCGTCTTCAGGGCGGTTTTCAAGTCCAGCCTGCAGCCAGCCGGTGGGTGGAATGGGGCTTGTGATTTGTTTGTCGCCGGTAGTTTGCTTTTGAAATACCCACTGGCCGTAATTTTGAGCCAGCATTGCCCAATCATCGCCCACCAGTTGACTGGTTGTGTCGGGACGTTGTTTGACCAGCTCCCCAATTGTGGTAAACCGGAGCGCGTTTTGAAAAGCTTCATCAATCGGCGGTGTCAATTCGTGCAAAACCAGCCCGGTTTGGGCCGTGCGAGCCGATTTCCAGGCTGCGGAAAGCGGTGCGTTCTGAATAGCAAGGTGAGCCAGGTCGGTCATCTGCTTTCGAATCAAGAAATTGACCAGTTGAAGATGGAACGGAGACGGTTTTTCGGCACAGGCCCGGAGTTCAGCTTTCCCGGCATCGCCCAGATCAAACAGAAGTTCAAAATAGCGCTCAACTGTTGGGGTAGGCTGTTTCCAAAGTTCACCGGTGTACCGCTGATAGTAAGTTCTCAATGCCCAGAGTTCTTTTTCACGGTTGTTGAGGCGGTGCGATTCGTCAGCAATCGCTTCCAGATAGTCAACGGAAGGTTTGTCGGGGTCGCGCTCATATTCGGTCACCAGCGTGACCAGTGCCTGCTGGAAATCTCCGTGCGTGCGATAAAACTCAACCAGTTCAAACACTTGCTGCCGATGGAAATCGTTGACGTGGGTTGAAGTTTTGAGCTGGGCGTTGAGTATTTCTTCTTCCAGGTGAGTAAACCCGGCTTTGGCCGCGAAGTTGCGCAACAGGCTGATGGTTTCAAATTGATCAGGTTGGGAAACGGCGGGTTCGATGCGTTGCCGCAGGTCCTGGATAAGGGCCGCCAGTTCGTCACCGGTAGCCCGGTCGGCTGCTTCAGCCGCCACTGCCGCCACCAGTCCATAATTCAGAAATTTGATTCGTTCCTGAGCGGTCCCGGCTTGCAGACTGGTTGGTGATTCACGTTCGGCAATCAATTTCTGGCGCAGGTCCCAGAGTCGTCCGGCAATCTTGTCCAGAGGTTCTTCAGAGTGAAGCGTTTGCACGTAACTGGTCAGATCACCGATGTTGATTTCATTTTTGTACGGATTGGACGCATAGGTTTCAAAGACGTTTCGATAGAGTGCAATTGCTTTGGCCTTATCAGTGGTTCGGAGTTGTTCAGCTTCGGCAAGCTGTTCGGCTAAGGTTTGTTTCTTTGGTGGCGGTGGTTCGGGGAGTTTTTGTCGAACCACGGCGGCTTCTTTATGAAAACCAGCCTGTTCAAGGACTTTGACCAGTTTTTTGAGGTATTCCGGATCGTCGTTGGTCAGTTCTGCGGCTTTGCGCAAGGCTTTGATGGCCTCGTTGACTTGATCGAGCTTGAGGTGGGCTTCGGCGATTGCCGCGTAGAGGTCAGCTTTCTCAGGTTGGTTCCCAATCGCCGTTCGGTAGTTTTCAATGACCTTTGGCCAGTCCTTTTTGGTTTCATAAATTCGCGCCAGAACCAGATACCAGCGATAATTTTTATACGCCTGTTTCGCTGTTTGCTGATAATAGGTCAACAGCCGTTCGGCACCGCCGTATCGCTTCGCATAGTTAAGCGCGGCAGTGAGTCGGTCTTCGTCATCCGGTTCGCGGTTGATAATTTCAATGTGCTGGTCAATGGCGGCGTCATAGTCTTTTAACTGAGTAAACGCCGTGATCATTTTTTCCCGCACATCCGCCACCTGATATCGAATTTCCTGGATTTCAATGTCCTGTTTTTGGATGGCGCTGAGGCTTTGTTGAAAAACCTGCTGTAACGCGGCTGGATTGCTGGTTTTGACATACATCCGGGCCAGTTCCTGGAACACCCCGGCATCGAGTGGGTTTTCCTGATGCAGTTGTGTCAAGACTTGCTCGGCCTGCGGAAACCGGTTCAGGTCGAGATATCGCGCCGCCAACTTGCGGGCAAACCGGTAGGCAAATTTGCCGATGCCGCGTTGACGTCCCTGATTGAGAACTTCCAGCGTCCGGTCACTTTGCCCCATCCGCCAGTAGATGTCCGCGGCTTCACTCAACACGCCGTAGTTGCGCGGATACTTCTCAAGAAGGTGTCGAAGGGCCTGGTCTGCGGCAGCCAGGTCACGGTGATTTTTGTACAGTTCAGCCAGTTGCAGGTGAAACGAAATCGCAAACTGATGGCTTTTGGCATTTGCGATAAGTTGGTGCAGTGTGGTGGCTTCGCCATCGAGGTGACTGCTATTTCTGAAAAAACTGCGGGCTCGGGCGAGAAATTCCTGGGACCGGCTTTTCGTGACTTCGGTTTTGAGGTGATTGACCGCCTGTTCTTCCTGGCCGACTTCCTTCAAAAATTCGGCATATCCGAGCACCAGCCATTCGGGTTCCGGTTGTGTGCGATAGCTTTGTGCCAGTGCCTGTTCCAGCGCCTGGGGAACATCCTGGCGATCATACAAAACGTGCAACCGTGCTCTGGTTTTGCGGCGGTCAGCATAGTCGGTGGTTTCCTGATTTAACGCCTTCACATACTCCGCCAGCGCCTGGGGCCGCTCGTGTTTGGCTTCGTGGATGGCCCCGGCCTGATAGGCATACAGGCTATCATTATGGAGTTGTTCCCGGAGCCGCCAAATTGTGTGCAACGCGTCATCATATTGAAAATAGTCCCAGTAGAGCGTCGCCGTGTTGAGATAGATTTCGGGCTCACCCCGGCCAAGGTCGAGCAGCTTTTCCCATTCGGCTTTGGCCTGACCATAGTCGCCCAGTTCGGCATATAGTTCGCCCGACGTGGTGCGAAGGTCGCTAATGGCGGGATTGGCTTCGGTATAGGCATGTTGAGTGGTGGCCGCTTCAGTTAAAGCGGTGCGGTCTTTTTGCCCAAACGAGCGGTTCAATGCCACGAGGCGGAGGGTAAATTCGGCATTGTTTGGATAGAGGCGAGTCAGCTCGCGATAAGTCTCGACCGCGCCTTCAAAATCAGAAAGCCGGATGGCCGCATCAGCCTGAAAGAGTTTGTAGGGAAGGAGTTCCAGCGGATTTTTTGTCGTCGTTGCGCACTTTTTCCGGGCTTGCTCAACTGAGGATCGAAGTTCTTTCCGACTGGCCAGATGTGACAGAAATTCGCGGCGAATTCCCGGCGATACAAAAACATATTCCGCCATCAGTTTGCGCCATTCGGTCCATTCTTTCCGCTGTTCATAAATCTTCAGCAACCCATTGACAAACATCAGGTTATGCGGGAAACGCGCATGTGCCAGTTGATACATGCCAAAGGCAAAACTCTGGTCGAAATTTGCTCTGGGATTTGCCTGTAACTCAACGACTTTCAACAGATACGCTTCGGTTTCAGAGTCATTTAACGTGGCAACCATCTGACGGGAAAAAGTCTCAAGCTCGCGGTCGCGTTTGGTCCGGATCAGCCACCGTGCCAGCCGATGATGCCAGAGCGTTGTGGGGAAATGGGCAATCGCTTCTCGATATACCCGGAGCTGTTCTTCAGCCAGATTGGTCTGGTCAAGCCATTGCAACCATTGTTCATAGAGGCCCTGTTCGTCCGGATATTTTTTCAGTTCACTGGCATACAGGCTCAAAATGTCTTGTCTCCGCTCCTGGGCAAAGAGCGAAGCAACCAGCCGGTCCAAAACGATTCCATAAGTGATGGTTTGGGGCTGAGTTTCGGCTGAAATGCCCAGGTGATTATTGAAGGTGCTGTATGAATAACTCCAATTCTCAGGTGGTGAAGCGTCTTTGGTATTGGGGATGTTGATGCCAGGGTTTGATGGGGACGCGGCGTTGGTTTGATTGGGTGGTGGTCCGGTGAGGTCAGTCGAAAACCCAATCTGGGGAGAAAACGGCAGTAACTGATCGCCGGGCTTCCGGTTTTTGCCGAAGTAATCGAGTACCCGCTGCAAAACGGCCTGTTCTTCCTGGCGGTTGTCTCTGGCCAGGTAGGCATCCGCCAGTTTGAGCGCGACTTCTGGAAATTGCGGCGCATTCTGATAGCGTTGCTCAAATTCAACCAGTGTTGTATCGGCAATTTGAAGTTCCTTGGTGGCGGCATACAACCGAACAATATCCAGATACATTTGCGCCAGTTCGGGCGAAGTCGGGTTTTCCTGTTTGTAGGCTGAAAAAATTCGAAATGCAGCGGCTTGATTAAAAAATCGAGTGGCATTGGTTTGCTTTGCTTCAAACGTATCGCCCACATCGCTATCTGAAAAAATAAGCGACAGCACGGCGCCAAACAGCCCTGGATGCGAATCTGCCGTAGCAATATCCTGATAAAACTGCAGGTCATTGTTGGTCAATGAAAGCTGCTCGTTCTGGGCATCCATCAGGATTTCAAACAGTTGATAGAGTACTTTGGCGCGAATGGGGTCTCCGGGTTTGACCTGGCTCTGCAAACAAACCGTGTAGAGATACCGGGCGGCTTCATCAGGCTCGTTTTCCTCAATCAAATAGTGGCTGATGATGAGGAGTTCATCTGGCGTCAACGGCTGATTGCGTTCAGCACGGGCCTTTTCGTGGCGGAGAATATCATTTTTGACCGAGCCGCCTGCATAGTGTCCTTCCAGATAATGGAGGCGTTTGACGAGCAGGGAAAAGTTCTCTGGGTGCTGCAGAAATTGTTCTTTGATTTCAAAATAGAAGGCGCGGTATCGGTCGTGTTCGTCCAGAAACGAGTCAAATGACTGGGCGAGGGCTTCAGACCATTGTGCATCGAGTGTGGTTGAAAAAACGACTTCGGCCTCTTTTTCGCGACCCAGTTTGGCCAGGAGATTGGCTTCGGTGACCACAAAGTACCTGGTATTTTGCGGAAAGTGCGGTTTGTACTGCTGGACCAGTTTCAGGGCTTCCGGGTAATTTTTTTCATTTGTCAGCCAGTCAATCAGTTCAATAATGACTGAAACCACGGACGGATCCTGTTCAATGACCTTCTGGTAGTACCGTGGGCCAAGATACTCAGTCAAATTGTGTTTTCGAGCGTGGGAAATAAGCCGCTGCAGAATCGAGACTTTCTGTACTTTTGGAACGACATTGAGCAATCGTTCCAATGTTTTGGCTTCGTGGTCAAATCGAGCCTGTCGGTCCTGGAAAGCGGCGACCAGTTCGAGGCTTTCAACACTCTGGTGTTCAAGCTCGGCATAATGCTCGATTTCTTTTTCGGCCAGATCGGGATTTCCCAGTTTCTCATCGAGTTGTGACAGGTGCCGGGCAATGAGCGATGCCTGTGGATATTGGGCTTGCAGGGCTTCCATTCGGGTGCGTGCTTCAGCAGTTGGAACTGGCACCAGCGCCTGAGTTCCGAAAAATTCAGCCCGGGTATAGAGTGCGGCCTCAATTTGAGTTTGCAGGTCTTCAGTTTTTGGTGGAACGGCATCGGCGCGGCTTTTCCAGAAAGAAAAACTCAGGACAACCAGACCCACAGTGAGTGCGGCGAGCAATTGCGGTTTCATACTTTTTAACCACAGAGGACACAGAGGACCACAGAGGAATTGAGGAAATTTTTGATTCTCTGTGCTCCTTTGGTGTCCTCTGTGGTGAATATTTTGGTTTGGTTCAGCTAATAAACCTGAAGTTCAATCTCAGTACTTGCCTGATTGTGGGCGAAATCTTCAGCCGTTACCGTGACGAGATAGCGTCCAGGCGCCAGGCCCTTTGGAATGCACAGCGTTCCACAATTGGTTTTTTCCTGGTCTGACCAGACAAGTTGAACTGGTTGGGCGCCGTACATTTTGGCAACCAGTCGCACGGTGTCGCTATCAGCCGAAACCCGGAGCCGGACCAGCTCACCACTTCTGACGGTAGGTGTGTCTGCCGTGCCTTTGAGCTTTGGCGGATGAGAGTCAACCACAAAGGTTTTGGCTTCTTGATAGCCGTTGCCATGGTTGTCTGTCAGGAGCAACCGGCAGCGATACGTGCCATCGGGCAACCAGGCCGGCGCCAGAAATCTGGTTTCCCAAACCTTTTTATCCTCAATAAATTGCAAGGGAAGTGTCTCGCCAAACGGCAGCACGGCAAACACTGACGTAATGGATTCATCGGTTTTGACCCGGATCACCGGATCACCCGGTTGAATCAACCGTGGCCGCAGCAACGCCCGTGGTGCCGCAATGAAGGCTGTGTACGGCGTGTCGAGCTTGTATTTTTGAGCCAGCCGGATGATTTCTGAAATGTAGTCTTCGCGTTCGCCATTCAAATCCATTTCCTTGAGTAGCGCCGTCACTCTGGCCTGGGCCCACAATCGGGGTAAATGATCGTGGGTGGCGTCCAGCTCAGGCAGCGAAACGGTTTGGGAAAGCTGGATCGGGTCCGTGCTGTGATATGCCTGAACCTGGACCGAAGTCGAGCCGGCAGATGGTTTGTACCGTCCGACAAACGCCAGGCTGCCTCCCTCAAACGTATGCTGGCCGTTTGGGTAAACCTGATAAAACAGCTCTGGGTTGGCAGGGACAAACTGCACTCCGGACAGAATCGAAGCTCCAACTTTGTCGAAAAACAGCTTGAGTTGGGCGGCGATGTCTTCGGTTTCCCGCACCTGGACCGAGAAGCCGTTGAAGTGCTCGGCCAGGGTTTCAAGCCACGTCGTTTTGGCATCACTCCCCAGTGCAAAAGCAAAAAATCGCAGCCCGGTGACTTCCTTCTGATTGGCGGTAAACGTCTGGATCAACTGTTTTTGCTGGGTTGTGCCCAGCGTTGGGTTGGCATCTGAAATCAGAATCAGCGTCCGTTCACCAGTCGGGAATTGTCCGATCAGTTCCTTTGCTTTCAAGAGTGCCTGTTTGAGATTGGTGCCGCCGGAAAGGTAGGAACTTCGAATTACATTCAAGGCCGCTTCGATCTGGTCGGGCGTGCCTGGGACAGGTTGGGGTGAAAAGGGAATGACTTCAGAATGAAAAAGCAGCAGGTTAAAGCGATCTTGCGGCGTCAGGTTATGCAGAAAGAACTCCACGGCTTCGACTGCCCGAACGAGTTTCTCCCCATGCATCGAAAGCGATGTGTCCAGGAGCACCAGAACATTTCGTGCCGGGGCGGCTTGGGAAGGTTGACCCATCTGAAACGTCGCCGTGGCTTGAAAGTAGCCATCTGGATTTTGTGCGGCCTGCGCCGGGTCGCGCAGGTCATAGGCTGAAATGTATTCCGGTGCGCGATAGGCCAGCCACGACAGCGAACTGGTTTGAAGCTTCAGTTGATAATCGAGCGCAAAATCATCAGTCAATTTGACCTGCTGACCCGTGAACTCATATTCAAATTCATTGGGACTGGATGTGAGCGCCCGCATCGGATACGCCTTTGACCGAAAAACAGGCGGCGAGAGCGGCGTTTCGCTGACAATATGGACGTGGATGGAAAAATTCGCGCAGGTTTGCACGTCGCCAAATGCCGGTTTAAGTGGGAAGGTAAAATGTGACGTCAGGCTGTCAACCGGCAGCATTTGGGTGTATTCAAGCTCCAGTCGTTTGGTGCCAAATGGTGGAATCGGAAAGACTTTGGCTGAAAACGCTGAATTTCCGCCGTGTTCGTCATCTTGTTGGAGCAGACCTGGATCAACCTGCTGATCTTTGATCTGAGTATAGATTTCATTGGCCCGACGTTTTTCCATGACCACGCCAGGAATCCGCAAATCGTCGTCCCAGACCGCAAAATCCGAAATCGAAGCCAGCTTTGGCAACGCAAACAGGTATTTTCCTTCGAGCGTCGAGGAAATCGCATTATCAAAAATCTGACGAACTCGAACCCGAGCCAGTTGATTGTCAATCCGCACATCAACGTGCATCACCTGGAGCGAAAGAATCGCCGCATCCGGTTTATCTTTGATCGAAGACGGAATCAGAACCCCCGATTGAGCGTGACTTCGAAAGACTGGAAGCCAGCAGGGAAGGATGAGAAGGAAAGCCAGAATGAATACAGGGTTCAGGGTTCGGGGTTCAGGGTTTGAAAAACAGGGTTCGGGGCTCAGGGTTCGGGGTTCAGGTGATAATCCCAGAAGATTGATTTTCTTGAGATTGCTGGTGATATGAAGGTTAAGCCATTTCATAAAATTTTGACTCTGCAAAGGAATCTTTCCTGATAAATGTGATGACCTTAGTTTTCCAAACCCTGAACCCTGAACCCTGAACCCTGCTTTAAAGACCCTGAACCCTGAACCCTGAACCCTGTTTTAAAACAACAATCCCCGCATCCGTTCCCACATAGAGGTGTTCATCAGTTGCTGTCAGGCTCAAGACGGTGGAAGACGGAAGTTCGCTGGAAAGGTGCGTCCATTTCTGTGAGTCCAGGTCCAGAATCCACGCTCCGTCGAGTGTGCCGACACCGAGTTTGTTTCCGAAACACATCAAGGCATTGGGATTGACGGTTTGTTTGCCGATGTCGAAGGCGTGCAGATCACCGGATGGAAGAAGTTCAAAGACACCGCCGCCGTAAGTTCCTATAAATAAACGTGATTCAGTCGCGGCGAGTGCTGACACCCAGTTATGGGTCAGGTGTGAATTGGAATCAGTCCAGACACGGATGACTTTGCCGGATTGCACTTCGGCCAGTCCGCCTCCGGTGCCGACAAACACCGAGCGTCCAACCTGCAGAACACAATATACCGAATTACCCGGCAAGCCTTGGATTCGGGTCAAACTTTTGAACTGATTGGGTTTACCCGTGGAAAGGCCATCGCTGGTGGCGACAACCAATTCTGTGCCCGGAAACACTGAATTGACAGAATCGCTTAAAAGTCCCTGCCGGGTCGTGACCGAGGACATTTGGGTGAGGGCGTCAATCTTCATCAGTCCATTTGACGTTGCCGCCCACATGACCTTGAGTTGGGGGTCAAACACCAGCTGGTTTATATCCCGGAGCGCATCGGATTCAAGATGCGCCATTCGTTTCCCTGTCGGGGAAAGGACATCAATGCCGTCACGGAAGGTCCCGGCCCAGAGGTTTCCGTCGGCGTCAAACTCCAGAGCTGAAATCTGATTGCTGGTCAGCGAACCCAGTGAGGCTGGAAGGGCAATCGGTTCAAATGCAAGTTGAGAAACGTCGGTGGTGATTTCTGATGACTTCCACAATCCCTGGTCACTGTTCAAAAACACGCTGTTTTCAAC
Organism: Acidobacteriota bacterium; assembly: GCA_016208495.1. NCBI lineage: Bacteria > Pseudomonadati > Acidobacteriota > Acidobacteriota bacterium. Next base: position 75,596 of record JACQXX010000045.1, read on the forward strand.
TGCTGAAACCCGGCATCCAGAAAGGGAAGGGGTTTGACTGACAAATGGCTGGTCAAGTGGTTCAACCGAAAGCTGATTGCCGGTTTGGACGACCGTCGAGAGTGCTCCATTGTCCTGACACATCAGGATTTTTCCCTGACAGGTCGTAAGTGAAGCCAATCCCGGTAGCGTCGCAAGTGTATGAAAAAGATTGGGGGTGGTGGCTTCCGCCTGATCCATTTCGGTTTTGGAGACACTGGCCAACCCGAAATCGGTCGCCACAATCACCTGTTCACCCAGTTCGGCAATACCCACCACCCGGTCAGAAGGCAGGCCGTGGCTGGTGGTGAACTGCTGCCAGCGTCCGCTGGTTTGAACCCATAATCCTTCGGAATATGTGCCGACATAGAGCCGTGATTCAATTTTGGAAAGGCATTCAATTGCGGGAAATCGGTGCTTTTCACGTTCAAACTGGACCTGGGTAAATCGCAATCCATCAAAGGCAATCAATCCGCCGGCTTGTGTCCCAATCAACAGGGAATGAGCGTCAGCCAGCAGGGCCGTAATGTGTTGATTGTGATTGGGCCAGGTGTAGTGTTCAAACTGTACGCCATCAAAAGTCATGAGCCCCTCTTTCTCGGTTCCAATCCACAATGTGTTGTGAAAAACCGCCAGACAGGTGAGATCGTGTTCTGGTAGGCCATCTCGAAGGGTGAAATGCCGGGCTTGATTCCCAATTTGAACCAGCCCACCGGTTGTCGCCGCCACCAGTGTATTTTGAAACCTGGTTACATCGGTCACGTGTGAATCAGTAAAAATTGTTTGAATGTTTGAATGTTCAATAGGCCCGAGATGTTTGTGCTCAAAGGCAATAAACTCTTGATTTGAAATGAGTTTTCTGGTGCGGGCCAGGTCGGAATCAACCTGATGGTGAATCCAAAAAAAGATCGAAAGGAGCGTTATTACAATGGCTGAAAATACAAATGTAATAAGTTTCGAGCGTCCGTGAAGCCGGATTTTGACGGTGTTCCACCGGAAAGAAAGTCGCCTGGGTCGAAGTTGAAAACTCATTGTGATTTGACCAGTTTTGATTGGAATTGGCAAAAGAGGTGTCCATTATGGTCCCGGGTTCCAAATCAAACTGTGTGGCAAGCCCCAGCCAGAGCGTTGGAAAGTACACCAACCTCAGGTAGATCAACCACATATGGGGAGTGTGGGAACAGGCTGAACGGGCTGAACTGAAGCAATCTGAGAAACAGGTTTTAGTAGATGTTCGATTTTTTCGTGTATTTCGTGTATTTCGTGGTTAAAGATGCCTTATCAATCCCTACCCAAGCTCAAAAGAGGTCACCCCAAACAGCCGGTTGACGGGTAATGCGGCACAGGTCTGAGTGTACATCCGGGCTGTTTCAAACATGCTGACCATGGTGTGTCGCTGGACAAGTTCCAGTGCCGCAGGATTGACTTCAGGAATATCGAGAAAGACTGGTGCTTCATTTGGGGCACCGGTTTTCAAGGCCAGGAACAGGTCTTCCGCCAGTTGCGGACTATCGGCAAACAATGGACCAATCTTGAACCCAGATTGACAGGGGCGGATGACACCGTATCCTGCAAGTCTTCCGTCAGTTCCGAGGACACCAAGCGCAATGCTCTCGGGTTGGGAAATCCAGCTTTTCAGGAACGACGTGCGATTGTCGTGGAAAAATGGCTGGTCATAGGCGCAGACTTCATCAAATGGAATTGTTGACAGTGGAACCAGGTTTGAGTCGGTTGGACGCACACCACCGCCGGTGCCCTGGTAGCGGATGTTTCGATAGGCCAGGGTAAATCCTGATTTCTGATAGTTTTCCTGCTGGGCCAGAACACCGTCGAGACCAACAGTGCGGCCACTGAGATACGCCATAGCCGCATTCCAAATCTGAAGGCCATACCCTCGACCGCGATACTCGGGCCTGACAATATAAAACCCAATGAAGCCAAAAGAATCGCCATATTTCACGGCTGAAATGCTGGCGATGGGTTCGTTTCCAAGGTATCCGATGAGGAATCCGGTTGGGTCTGCCGCATAAAAACTATCAGCGTCGTAGCGCCCTGGATTCCAGCCTTCGGCTGCCGCCCAGCCCACGGCAATATCGAGTTCCTGACGGGTCATGGTTCTCACGGTGTAGTCCAATTGAGTCATAAGTTGTTTTTACTGCCTTTGGTGAGTTGATTTTCAGGATTTCGTTAAATTGTGGAATGTAGGGACAAAAATGAACCCTGGCAAGCGAGCAGCCAGTTCTGGCCAGTACAACTTTGGCTTGCAAAAGGATCTCAAGCAGGACAAGATTTGTCTATCCAGTTGATTTAATGAACCTTGTCGAACTTTCATCAAACCCTTTCATTCCAGAGCCCACTCTTTTTCGTCCATCTGAACCATTTCAAACCTGAACTTCTGAAAGGAATTGCTATGTCGTTTCAATCAGACGGCCTGGGGGCGACTTCAAATGAAGCCCGGACAGAACAAGATCTCGTTCCTCCCCACATCGGAACCGTGGACGGTCAACCTGTTGTACTCAATGGGATTGACCTCGAATATCAAAAACTGTTTCAGCTCTTCGGATGTGATATTGACGGCACGATTTCGCGTGATGATTTGTTTGCCCGGCTTCAGGACTGCGGCATCTGGGTCAATGATCCGCGCCTTCTGAAAACAGTCGAAACACTGCGGGCGCTCGAAGCCAACCACCGGATTACCTTTTCCCAGTTCAAGGAAATTTGCCACCAGAACAGCAGCCTGATCAAAAAAGCGATTCAGGGAAATTTGATCATCCCCGAGTTTCAGGAAATGGTGGCAGTCTTTCAGGAGATGTTTACCAGCGTTCGGAAAAACACTTCGGGAAAAGTCGCCAATTACATTCCACAACTCAGCCGGGTCAATCCCGAACAATTTGCGGTCTCGATCTGCACGGTTGACGGTCAGCGATTGTCGTTGGGCGATGCCCAGGTAGATTTTTGTCTTCAATCAGTCAGCAAACCGGTCAATTACTGTCTGGCGCTCGAAGAGCACGGCGAAACGCACGTCCATCGGCACGTCGGACGCGAACCAAGTGGGCGCGGGTTTAACGAACTGACGCTCAACAACGATGGCCTCCCGCATAATCCATTGATCAATTCCGGGGCGATTATGTGTTGTTCGATGATTAAGCCGGGGCTTGAACCGGCTGACCGGTTTGACTACGTGCTCAACACCTGGGGACGGCTGACCGGAGGCCAGCGCGTCAGCTTTAACAATCCGGTGTACCTCTCGGAACGCCGGACAGCGGATCGAAATTTTGCCTTGGGCTACTTTATGCGCGAGAAACAGGCGTTTCCGGCTGGAACGGATTTGATTCAATCCCTGGAATTTTACTTTCAGTGTTGTTCGATTGAGACTTCAGCCGAGGCGCTGGCCGTGGCCGCCGCATCGCTGGCCAGTGCCGGGATTTGCCCTATCACCGGAGACCGGATTTTCCATGCCCGGACGGTCCAAAACTGCCTTTCACTGATGTCGTCGTGCGGGATGTATGACTTTTCGGGCGAATTTGCCTTCTCGATTGGGTTGCCGGCCAAGAGTGGTGTCTCCGGAGCGTTGATGGTGGTGGTTCCGGGCGTGATGGGAATTGCGCTCTGGTCTCCGCGACTGGACGCGCTGGGCAACTCGGTACGGGGCATTGAGTTTTGCAAACAGCTCGTGGAGCGCTATAACTTCCACAACTTTGACAGCCTGACGTTGGGTGAGAACAAAAAACGCGACCCCCGGCTCAAGAAAAACCAGACCCGAATCGAAGGCACCGTCAATTTGTGTTGGGCCGCGAGTCAGGGCGACATCAGCGAGATCCAGAAACTGGCATCGCTTGGCGTAGACCTCGACGGAGCGGACTATGACGGACGCACGGCGCTCCATCTGGCGGCTTCAGAGGGTCACGACGTGGTGGTGAAATACCTGATCGAACGCGGCGTTCATCTAAGCCCGATTGACCGCTGGGGAGGCACACCGTTGACCGACGCCCGGCGCGGCAACCACGAACTGGTGGCCCGCTTGCTTGAAGCCGCGCTTCAGAAAAAAGAATTGAGAATGAAGAATCCCTCTGGTGGTTAGTGGTTAGTGGTTAGTGGTTAGTGGTTAGAAATCAATACTTTCGAAGAAAAACCCCGAACCCTGGTTTTCTGAACCCTGAACCCTGGTCTTCTGAACCCTATGAATTGGAAAAACTTACTCCTCTGGTCTGGTTATGTTGTTTTCGCTGGCATTGCTTTTTACACCGGTTGGAGCGACCGGATTTTCTCGTTTTCAGGTCCGCTCGCCTCGGTGAAAGTGCTGATTTGGGTGATTTATCTCAGTTTTCTGGCCTTCACGGTTTTCTGTAGCACCAAAGAAGACTTGCTTCGAAGTCTGTTCAAAATGGCTGAACTGCATTGGGGACGGCAAGTTGGGATGGATCTGTACATCGGGTTGACGCTGATGACGTTGATGATCTACCTGCACAGCGGTTCGTGGCTGGTGGTGCTGGCGTGGGTGGTGCCACTGCTGCTGTACGTCAATCTGGCAACGCTGCTCTACGTCGTGATTTATTTTGACTCGATTGTGGCGAAGTTTATGAATTGAATCTAGTTGGTGAAGATAGGTCCAGCGATCCGATTGCCTATTCAAGCAGTTGATGAAGTTCATGCGAAAACCCAAGGTCTTGCCAGATCTCAAAGTTATTTAGTTGACTTCGTTGGCTTTGTTGGATTCTTTGAAGTCGCTCCGTGACCTTTGCTGCTTCGTGCCATTTTGAAGGAAGAAGTTGTTTTTGCAGTGCAATCAAGAAGTGTTGAATTGCGTCATTGGATTCTCTATGGCTTAAAGTATGGAGAGTTAATTCAAGTACATCATTTTGACCCTCAACTAAATCGGCTATTTTCATTGCCAAATCAGTAGCTTCTGAACTTTTGAATCCTAATGCAAGCTGAATGATAAGTGCTGACTCACGATAATCAGGATCATTAAAACGATCTGGATCAAGCAATGATAGTGGAATATTGGGAGCGTTACCTACAGCAGTAAACGCTTTAAGAATTTTGAGAATTCCTAAACGAGTTGGATCTGAACAAAATCCTTGTGAAAATAGCTTAGTTAGATAGTCGTTTCCACTAACGGTATATATCTCTAGTTTCATTTTTCTAGCAAATGAATCTATAACCTCCATCCATTCATTATCGAGAAGGTTATGGATCTCAAGGAATTGCAAGATTTCGATAGGAAAATTTAAATAACCAGATGAAGCATCTTCCAGAAACGACTGAAATTGGATAGGTGTAAGAACAGGTTGCTCCTGAATCCAAACCTGATCGTCTAAATTTATATCTCTCCAAACCAAAAGCAGAAACGAAGCATAAAACTGTTTGACCGTAGTTTCTTGAAGTTGGAAATAAAAACTGAATTGTTCTTTAATATTATTTTGTTTTGAAACAGGGGCTAAACGGTATTCATAAGGAAATGGGAGAAGGAGGTTTTTCATTTGGAAAGCTTTAATCAATTCAGGTATTTCTACCTTTAAGCGAAATTGTTCAATGCTAATGCCATTCTTTACCCAAATTCGCTCTGTTTCTCTCCAGTCTTCTACGTCTCCCATATCTCCATTTTCAATATGGTTTGCAATTGTTAATAAATCTAATTTGTTATGAGTTGCTAATAAGCATAACTCTACCAACCATGGCCCACTTTCTCTAACCCATTTAAGAAAATGATCTGAGAGAATGTGATAGTTCTCTCCAATGCATCTTAGTGCTTTTGATAGTGATTCCCGGGAAGGATTGATTACAAAGGAATCTATGGCCGTGACGAGTATCCATTCAATAGATGGATTTGGCATTTTCTCCAAGGAACTTGAGTTGTCAGTACTTTGTTGGGGTAATCCAAATAAAAGGACTGCTTTGAGACGAGCATTTGAAGGGACGTTAACTTTGATTTCCAGAATTGGGGGCGAAATTCTTGAATGTCGCAGGATTTCAAGTGCCTTACTTAGCCACCCAAGGTGCGCCTTTGGCTCGCTTTCCAATGGAGCCCTAGTTAACTTTGTATCTAGAAATGAGAGTTTCCATTCGCTATTTATAAAATCCAATGGGGATAGGTGCGGAACGAGATCAATCATCTTTTTAACTATCCATACATTTTGCTTCCTCAATGGACACACATTAAAAACTGCTAATTGTTGAAGCGGATCAGTTGGCCAATATTTAGTTTCGAGTTCTTCTGCCCATTCAACTTCCTGTCGAATAAGAATACTTAAACAAGCCCAGGCACCCAGACAACTTTGCGGATTGCTTTGTGAAATCCGAGAATTTATTGCTTTAGAGAATTCATTTTCCAAGTCAGGGGTATAAATAGAAGCGAGGCGCTCAGCAAACCATGAAGGGTTATTTTCTAAATATTTGGGCACATCCAAAAGATGTAAGGCAATCTCTATGAAGTGTTTAGCAGAATTCGGAGTCTTTAAAAGGGATCCTTCTTCAAGTAGTTCCAGTGCAAGTTGAGATCCAAGACGAATTGCTGAATATAGACTGTATTGGGCTGGGTCATTAAAGTCGGTGCAAATCTTCGAGATTTCATTCAAAAGACCCTTATTTCGATCTTTAAAGCATTTTCCAACAGCGAACAAAAACACATTCCGCCACGCGCTTATGGGGGCAATTTTCCTCAATCGTTTCTTTATTTCTTCTTCATTGCCAATCATTAGTGCCCAGGCAGCCATAAATTCCTGCAATGGTCGAATTACAAATCCGATTGTCTCTGGTTTGGGATCCCCCAGAAAAACGAGTCGTTTAGTAGCTGCATCGAAAATCTGTTGATGCAAAGTTCGAAGTTTTGACCCGCTAAATCCGCTCTCTTTTAGTTGGTTTTCAACCAGTTCTTCGAAACGCTGAGAAGATATCTGAGCATTCGTTTCTCCCGATTGTTCACTTTTTATCTGAAGTAGTAATCCGACTCGTTGATGAACACCCTCGACTTCTGCCTCGCGTTCACTTAACACCGTCGAAGCCGGTCGGTCAGCAAGTTCTCGTTCATAAATAACCTGATAGTATCGGCTGAACAAGTTCCATCGTTCCTGGGGTGGTTCACTAAGCCGTTCCAGCAAAGCTGCCATAATGGTTACGTGTAAGGGGCTTTCCATCAATTTAGCAGTTGTTGGCTTTTCTGAGGCTCGTTTAAGTCTTTCAAGAACTGTACGCTGGGTGTCTGATTCAGGCCCAAACTTGGCGCTGACCAGTCTGTTTGCATAGTGCAGGGCACGTACTGGAGAAAGAGGTGCTAACCAAAGGTGATGGTAAATATCTGTTGAAAAGTCGTTGTTGTATCCTTGAGGTCTTGTTGTGGCAAGGACCAAAACATCTGCACCGTAATCATTGATATCGACAAAAAATCCTTTTATTTCATTCAATACTCGATCCCGATTACTTGACGCAGGAACCTCATCCAGGCCGTCCAAGATCAATAACCATGGGTATGTCCTTAGCCATTCGCGGAGATTATCGGGTGACAAATCATGATTGGTTCTATCACCAATTTGAGTAACGAGATAAGAGAGAAGCGATTTGGTTGTAGGATCGCTGGCAAGTTTAGCGGCAAAGTCATTTAAAACAACTCGCACTGGAAATCGTCGAACAGTTGGAATGTCTAACTCCTCTGCTTTACATTGATCGAGAAATGCTCGTTTGGATTCTTCAACATCAGTTTCCAGGTTGGTGCGGTCTTTCAGGATTGAAACTCGAAACAACTGACACAAAAACTGACCTAAAGTTGATTTCCCCTGACCGGGTCCCCCGATGAGGACAATTCGTGAACCATCAACAGGTTTCTTTCCCTTACCTAGTTCAGTTTGGTTTGAAGTTGGAGTGAGTTTTTCGTGGGCATACTCAAGAACTCTGGCTACCAGCCCTGGAGGGAGCTTTCTATTCAGGAAATGTTCAGAAGGTGGCGCAATCGCTGGTTGATCGAGTGCAGGCAAATCAACAAAAACACGATCAATTGAGATCCGCTGTTTTAATGTATGGCCAGCTTGTTCTAGTTTTAGAGATTGGTCATTGAGAAACTCTTTTTGAAGAAAATTGGAAATAATCGTCTCAAAGTTGGGGGTTTTGGGGGAAAACCATTTGAGAATCTGAGCCAAAACATCGCCAGGTGTTATCCAGGCTGCATAAGCACATCTGGTATCACGATCTCCATCGAGATATCTGGAGATTTTATCAAAATGCCAGATGTCATAGCCTTTTAATGGATAAGTCTGAGCAAATGAGTTCAAATGCTCTTTAACTTTATCTTGAGAACCCGATTCTTCAACTGGGGTCAAAACAATGTTAGTAGCGAAAATATAGTAATCCGGTTTCCTTTTTCGATTTTTCGGATGAGTGAATTTTCTTAATTCTGTTTTAAGCTCATTAAGTGCCCAATCACCATCATCTGTTGAGTTTTTAGGCCGCTGCAAAAACTTAGCCTGGATGATTCCATAACCGTTCCATTGATCCTCCTCCCGACCGAACGGACTGTAACTGGTTGGCCCATCAAAAGTCGCCTCTCGTCCTCCATCTGGCCCATCACCAAATATGCTGACACCAGGGCCGATGATTTTAAGAGCCAGCGCCTGGATAAGTTGCTCAAAGGAACGAGTGCTCAATCCTGATAAGTTATAGTCACCCATAGATTTACTCCAGGAATTTTGTCCAGAACCAACAAGAGGAAAGTCAACTGGCTCATTGATTTTTCATCAATCCAGAAGTATTGAAATTGATTGACCTGGATGGACGTGTAACCCCAAAGCCGTTGCAGTATAGAGCAAGAGGAATATGCAAGAAGGTGAGTAAGCTTGTCAATGTGGAAGAAGCCACAATTTGTTAAAACAAGAAGTATTGTTTTAGATTCAAATTGTGAGAGTAAGTAGGGAGCAACTTCAATTCAATCTTAACTTTGAACCAAGTTCTTCTTTCGCCACTTCGCAGCAGCAAGACAGCATTAGGTTTTCATCCAGTATGCTAACAAAAGATGTAGTTTGATCTGCAAAGCCGAATCAGAATATTAGCCTCGGGGAAGCTATTTGGCGCACCACCCCAGAACGGATTGCTACCCCAATCAGGTGCAACCCAAGTCCTTAGGGACTGTTAAAAATTAACTTCCCGTTTTCGTTTGGGGGAAAGTATTTGGATTGAGCATCCTGAAAGGCTGCTGTTCGGATAGCTGGTGGTTGCTCGGCTGCAGTGAACTACCACCGGAAACAGGTTTCATCCTGTCCAGTTCTCCGCGCTTCGCCTGCGCCCCGTCGGTGCACGGCGAAGCGCAGAGTGACAAGAGGTGGCCGAGGTGACCGGTGGTAGTCCCAAAGCGGCCAACCGACCGGCTATGTGAACGGCAACGCTTCATAAACAGCATCGGGCGGAAGGTATTCAAAGCGGTCTGCTCCGAATCCTGGCGGACCAGGTTCATTGCGAAAGATTCAGCACCGGGAAGTTCGAGATAGATATGAAGGGCTTCGGTAAATTTTTCTCTTTTTCGAGCTTTTGGGCCTGAAAAAATCTGGTGTCAGGCGGAGCCGGAGGCAATTCCTGAGCACACACCGCCATACCCTGAAACAACATACACACCAACGCCAGCAACGCAGCACGGAGCATAGGCTTTCCTTTCAATCATTTGTGGTGAACGCCGGTTTTCATTTTGTAAATGATACCAAAAATGAGAGTTGTTGGTTATTTCTTTGTCTTTCTTACATCGAACTCACGTTAAGTACCTGGTGAACCTCGGGTTATTTGCCCCAGAAGACCGAAGCAAGAGAAAGCTTGAACTCTATACCTTTTTATGAGGATCTGGAGTTGAAGCAGGTAAGCCGACAATGGCAAGATACAAAGAAAACAAGGTTGCCCCAACCAGACAAGAAAAGCGCATTCGCTCCCCAAAATTATTCAATTCTGAATCTTATACCATCTTGGAATGGCCCTATCGTATGAGCAAGAGGCTAACTTGTTGATAAAATTGTATTTCCCTTAAGCCCGATGCCCTTAGCCCTAAATGGTCTTATTTGCTCCATGTCACACCCAAACAACTGTCTTGACCTCACTCCTTCTCAACTGACTGCGGAGATGGAATCTTTGTTTGCTGAATTGACCACGATTCGCGCGGAAATGATCAATTTGGCAAGCCCAGTTGAAACCATTCTGGATAAACTCAATCCAACTTACCATGAAAGCGCACGCAACTTGCTGCATTATCTGGCGTTGCGGCGACATGACCTGCGTCCGCTTCAGTTACGGCTGGCGGGCCTGGGCCTGTCTTCACTGGGACGGGCTGAATCACATGTGCTGGCAACGGTGGATGCTGTCTTGCGTGCGCTTCATCGGCTGATTCAACGAACTGGCGATCTACCGAAGCCAGAATCGCCAGCCCTTGATTTTGCCGGAGGTCAGCGCCTGCTCAACGACCATACCGAACGGCTGCTGGGGCCGGTTCCGACAGGGCGCGAGGTTCGGATTATGGTCACCATGCCGGGTGAAGCCGCCAATGATTACATGCTGGTGCATAACCTGCTCCGCCAGGGGATGAATTGCATGCGCATCAATTGTGCCCACGATGATGCCCGAGCCTGGAAACGAATGATTGACCACCTGCGTCGCGCCGAAGCGTCGCTGGGCCGGTCGTGTCGGGTCGTGATGGATCTGGCGGGGCCGAAACTGCGGACTGGACCCTTGGAACCTGGAGCGACGGTAATGAAGATTCGTCCGCAACGCGATGTATATGGAAAAGTTATCGCTCCGGCCCGCGTGTGGTTCACCAATGAAGAATCGCCGGTCCGGTCTCCGTCACCGGCTGATGCCGTCCTTCCCGTGTCGGCTGATTGGCTGGCGCAACTTGAGGTCGGAGACGCGGTCAAGTTTCGGGATCTTCGTGGTGCCGCGCGAACCCTGCACGTGGTGGACGCCACCGATGATGGATGTTGGGCCGAACTCAAACGCGTGGCCTATATCGTTCCTGGAATTGTGCTCCACATCGAGCCAGGTGATCACCGCCCTGAAACTGGGAAAACAGAAGTTGGTGTGTTTGCCCCACGTGAAAATCCAATCACTGTACAGCAAGGGGATTTGCTGATTTTGACTCGGAATTTAAAACCGGGCCGACCAGCCACGGTGGATAGCCGTGGGAGAATTCTCTGTCCAGCTTCGATTGGCTGCACCTTGCCCGAAGTGTTTGACGATATTCGGGCCGGAGAGCGAATCTGGTTTGATGATGGCAAAATTGGCGGCGTCATCGAACGCATCGAAGCTGATCGAATCCTGGTTCGAATCACACAGACGGCAGCCCAAGGGGCCAAACTCCGAAGTGATAAAGGCATCAACCTGCCTGACAGTACCCTGCGGTTGTCGGCATTGACCGAAAAGGATATTGCGGATCTCCAGTTTGTGGTTCATCACGCGGATGTGGTGGCGCTCTCGTTTGCCAATCAAGCGCAGGATGTTGATTTGCTTCGGGAGGAAATCAGCCGAATCGGTGGGCCACAACCCGCCGTGATTCTCAAAATTGAAACCCGCCGGGGGTTTGAAAACCTGGGCGACATGTTGCTGACCGCCATGCGCATGCCCTGTTCCGGCGTGATGATTGCCCGTGGCGATCTGGCGGTTGAATGTGGTTTTGAACGACTGGCTGAAGTTCAAGAGGAAATTCTCTGGATTTGCGAAGCCGCGCATGTGCCGGTGATTTGGGCAACCCAGGTTTTGGAAACGCTGGCCCGCCAGGGAATGCCATCGCGGGCCGAAATCACCGACGCGGCCATGGGTCACCGCGCCGAATGCGTGATGCTCAATAAAGGTCCCTTTGTGGTCAATGCCGTCCAGGTGCTGGATGACATTTTGCAGCGGATGCAGGCCCACCAGGCCAAGAAAAGCGCCATGCTCCGGGAACTCCGGTTAGCACATTTGTTTCCGCAGATTTAGGGTTCCGGGTTCCGGGTTCCGGGTTCCGGGTTCCGGGTTCCGGGTTCCGGGTTCCGGGTTCCGGGTTCCGGGTTTTCGAAAAAGGGCATAAAGGACAAAAAGGACAAAAGGGACATAAAGGACCTGAGTTCGAAACCCCTGAACCCTAACCCCTGAACCCTGAACCCCCAGTTGATGTTGGGAAAGTGACCTTGAGATAAAACTCAGCAATTGGAATTTGGCACCCGACTGAAATCAGTTCAATAGTTTCATCAAGCTGGTTGGTTTCATACAAAAGCCACATCCCATCGGCCTGACGAACAAATCGCTCGACATGGACCCGATCTTGAGCGACGAGCAGATACTCACGGAATGAAGGGTTGGTTCGATATCGCTCAAATTTCTCTCCACGGTCATAGTTTTTGGTTGAGTCTGAGAGAACTTCAACAATCAACAGTGGATTGGTCAATGTGTCGAGTTCTTCGTCAACAAACTCTGGTTCTGTGCAGACAACGACAACATCTGGATAGGCATACAACCCCGCTGGGCTCACTTGCACGCGAAGATCGGTCGAATAAATCAGACATGGTTTATCTCGGAGCCGGGTGCGGAGTTCTCCCGCAATGTTGCCGACAATTTGAACGTGCCGAGCCGATGCCCCACCCATGTCATAAATGATTCCATCAAGGTACTCACGCCTGATATCGGAAGCCCGGTCAATTGTGAGGTATTCTTCGTCAGTGTAGTAATGTTTAAGTTGTGTTGACATCGTAAACTCCCTCTGAGCAAAACCTCTTGAGATACTATCACTATTTCCTAATACCGTGTGATACCAGTTTGTAATGAGATCCCCGTATTAGAAAACAGTTAAGTAATTCAAATAAATAAACTTAGCGAACTACTGACTACTGACTACAAAAAAGTTGATACCGGGCGGTTCACGTCGGAAATCTCCGGGCGGTGCGGGCCTGGGCTTTGGCGGCCATTTCTTCGCGAGTCCTCGGCGGTGAATTTGTCTCAAGGGCACTCAGCAGGTTTTTGGAAATGGTGGTGATTTCCTCAACTGCTGCCAGAAACGCTGGTTCATTGGCTTTTGATGGTTTATTGAAGCCACTCACTTTTCTCACAAATTGGAGCGCGGCGGCCCGAATCTCTTCATCCGTCACAGGTGGCTCGAAATTGAACAGGGGTTTGATGTTGCGACACATAAAATGTACCTCGTTGAAGTTCAGGGTGCTTGGTGCTTGGTTTCGAAAACCCGGAACCCGGAACTCGGAACCCAGAACCCGGAACCCCCACCTGCCTACTTACCCGGTGAAAGCTGGAATGTGGACGAGTCAATGGTTTCGTTTACCACGACTTTTTGAATCGTGATCTGCCAGTTGTATAGGGTTGAGCCATTTGGTGAAAACAAAATCTTGTAGCTGTGGGGCAGCACCAGGCCCTGTTCGTCTGAAAAATCATCGAACCGCTCAGTCATTTTAATGCGCGGTGTCTGAATCTGGGCTGATTGGTCAGGTGTAGCACCCATTTGAGCCGCAAAAACCTGTTCATATTCCGTCTGGATATGCCGAAAGTGCTCGGTGTCGAAATAGAGCCGAATCGTTACATCCGAGCCGCCTTTGGGCTGATAGCGGAGTAAATGCGCCGGCGTGCCGTCCACTTTTTTGATTCCACCATATTCGAGCCGGGCTTTGGTTGATGTGAGGTCAAGAAGCGGCCAGCCGGTTGAGAGCACGCCGCCAAGCAACCCTTCCTGAAAAATCACTTTTCGGGGGAGCAGGTATTCGCTGAGCGGAGACCGAACGCCGGGCCGCGCATAGCCTGACCAGACCCGATTCCCGTCAAACGTGGTGCGCTCCGATTGATAATCACTGAGGTTAAAGTTCATTCCAAGCAGGACTTTTTTACCTTCTGATGTAAAAACGGCAGGGCCAGAGGGCCGCAGGTCTCGAACCGCAAACGACAGGAAACTGGCGGTTCCTTCTGCCCGGCGGGTTTTGATTGACGCCCGAACCGCCGCTGGGCCAATGGCTTCGAGGTGTTTGGCGATAACGTCTTCGGCCTTGATTTTTTCTCCCCCGCGTGGGGGCAGTTTGGCAAGCGTGGAGTGTGATGTCAGGCAGAAAAACAGGTTGAAAGCAGCAAAAAACAACCACATTCGCGAGATAGAGTTTAGTTTCATAGAACTATTTTTGAGCTTTCAAGGGCAAAGCTCATTCCCTGATGAATAAGATGTGCCGCGCAGATTTGGTGACCCACGACTGGCAAAGGTGGCGGAATGGGAACTGTACTTGATGAAAAATGCTTTCACCTGGAAAAGACACCTGGGATGCGCTTTTTCATTTCAGTATCGAAAGATACTCGCGCCAGGGGCCGACCGCATCACGATATTGATATGCAAAGACGCGTGAAATCTGGGCCAAATGGCTCAAATCATGCGCGACCCAGGTTGCCAGAAGCTGCCGGAGCGTGACGCTCCCAAAAGCTGGGTGCTGACCACGAAGTGCGAGTTGTTCATCTGTCAGGTTGAGCGAAATCAGCTTCTCAAGGTTGGCGGCCCGATGCCGGGCAAACAAGTCCAGTAATTCAGCCAGTGATTGATGGCCATAGCGTTCAAACATTGCCACCCGGTCAAACGGTTCAAACGGGCGACTTTCGCCCTGATTGAGAATGATGAGGGCGCGGGAAATCCAGTCGGTTTCTTCGCCGTGGATCAAATGGCCGACAATGTTGAATGGGCTCCAGGTTTCGGGGCCTTCGGTGGCGTGAATCCATTCGGGAGAGAGTCCATCCAGCAGGGAATGGAGCGTGGCAGGTGTTTGCCGGAGTATTTCAAGTGCGTGAGTGAGTTGGAATTCCATAGTCCTGAAATGAGAAAGTGAAATTGGTGTCGGCCACAGCAGTGTAGCAAAGTTTCTTGAGTTCTCAGAATTTCAAGTAATTCAATCTCTCATGGTAAGCCTGCATTTTTACATACTCCTGGGAATTCGGCACTCGCTTTGGATTTTGGATCAATACCATTTTTTTTCCACGCAACTCATATCTGAATGTTGAAACGTTTTCTGGGCAACAATGAGCGCCAGTTGTAAAATAGCTGACAGTTAGTTGTTTGTTTTTGATGAGTCTTCCGCTCTCAACCGATTCAAAAAGCTGATATTTATCACCTCTGTAAGTCTTTTTGAAGTCTTCTTCAACCTGGGATTCTTTTAACTGGGCAAGGAGTAATGGCTTGCGGTTGACCAAAGAATAAACATAGATGTTTGTCAGATAATATGTTCCACATGCGCTGCCAAAAATAGTAACAACCACAGCTTCTTCATGCTGATCGCCGGTCAAATCACCATAAATCACTTCTGCGACGTGAAAATAGGCCCGACACATTTGGTTACTTCCATCATCACACGTTCCATCCACCACTCTCACTTTTTTACCCAGTTCTGAAAATCGCTTATCAGGTAACGGATAAGTGAAGTTGCGAAAATCAATTGACCGAATTGAAGATGGAGCAGGCTTCAAAGAAGCCACTAAAGGAGGTGGTTGGAACAGAAAAAGAAGCCCGACCAGGAAAAAAGGGAAAATTCTTTTCATGGGGATTAACCTATTGTGGAATTTGTTTCTCTGAACCTTAAACCTTAAACCCGAAAGGGTTTACTCTCCAGCATACCACCATCTTGCCTCAGCGATTTTTCCCTGGCGGACAACCAGATACAGATAGTCGTGTCCTCCGCGCCACCAGTAGACAAGATGTTTTTCAGGTTTGGGAACAAGCATTCCGTTGTGGTACTTGCCGCCCTTGATGATTTCATCTGGTTTGCCAAGCAGGTTGATCACCTGTTTTTCCGGAAGATGTTCAAGCTCAAGACGGTCTCCGAGTTCAGACATCAGCTTGTGAACGGGGCCGTTCCAGTGTCGGAGTTCGGTTTGTTGCCGGTCAGTATCTTTCCGCAATGCTTCACGGTAAGCGCGAAACCTGGCTGCCAGTGTGGCAAGATCGTTTTGTTCGGAAACGGGTTGATTGCTCACCAGTCCCAAAGTGAACAAAAAAAGAAATAAGGTAATTGGGAGTTGGTGCATAGTCAGAAAGAATCAGAATTTTCAGTAATTTGGTAGTTCTTGTTGTTGAATGGTAGATCTGGCACAACTGCCAGCACAATCGGTGAGGCAGGGCCTCCGAATCTGAGTTCAAGCTTTGCCGAGGCATAAGCGTAAGCTTCGAAGTCACTCAAACCAAACTTTTCCACTAAAACCTGATATGCCTGATCAATGGCCGAAAGTTGAGCCTGTTCAATACTTTGGCCAATGCCAACACACATAGTTGCTCCTGGGACAAACAACCGTGGCGATTCAATCCCGGCTTTGGGAATCAGCTCAATCCGGACTGTGACCTGGCCACTGGCTTCGATGGCAATGCAGGTTGGTTCACCCGTGCCCATGGCGGCGTGCAGGTCCCCAATCGAGAGCAGGCCGCCAGGATGAAACACGGGCAACCAGATGCTGGTTCCGCTTCGCAATTCCCGGAGGTCCATATTCCCACCCCATCGTCCTGCTGGGGCAACTGTTGACCCAACACCTTTTTTGGGTGCCACACCGATGCAGCCGATCATTGGATCAAGGTCAACTGTCAATCGCGGACTCAAATGCAAAGTTTGGTTCTGGATGAGAACTTCTTTTACTTGAATCGTTTGGGTCTTGTGGCCGAGGCTACCGAGGTTCGGTACCCAGACTGCCCAGGCCCGACTGATCTGGATATCGAGTACTTCCACACAAATCGCATCACCTTTCTGTGCACCCTGGATCGCCACCGGGCCGGTCACCGGGTTGGTCAATTTCCGAACTGCCTGAACGGATTCGCCACGGCTGAGGCGTTCATATTGCTCGTCAGACGTTTCAAATGTCAGGACTGTCCCTGGGGTCACTTCACACACGGGCGACTGAAGGGAAGAAAAGCTGTAAACCGAGTGATTCTTGGGAATCATAGTGGCCATAAGTTGTTGAAATATTTGTATTTTTCTGAGATTCGAAAACCTGGATCCAAATAGTATGAGTATTGTTTCAGGATGTTAAGCAGAAATAGACAATGTCATTCACTGGAGAAAGATTTGCCATTGCTTGACTTTTCGCAGGAAATCCATCACAAGTAGTTCCACATCAATCACTTATTTCCCTCTTTTGTTTTTACAAACCACTTATTGATTGCTGGTTCAGGAAATTGGGTGGCTCACTATGTTTGCAGGCGCAGAACGTTCTTTGTGATGTGCTGCAAATGGTTGTCTCCATCACTGATGAACACTCCCCCCAACGCCAAACTGCCTGAATCCGGTTCGCAGGTACATTATGACTTCAGACCGTCGCATTTCCTCCCGGTTTTTCGGTTCAGGTTTCTTTTTCATTGGACTCATCCTGGTATTTGGAGTTGGAAACCACCTTGTGGTTCGGGAAACCGAAGCTCGCAGCCAGAGACTTCCTGGAATCGAGGGAAGTGTTCCAGTGGCAATCAATCCGTTGCTCACCAGCCGAACGATGTTTCCGAAGTTAGGAAATCCGCTCCGGCAAACGCCGACGATTGCGGCGACCAAGGTGGACGCGCTGCAAAATGATGTGGACGGAGACTTTGCCGCTGATCCAGGTGACCGGTTGCGGTATACGGTGGTGATTACCAATTCGGGTGGTGGAAATGCGACCGGAGTGAATTTCACAGACACGATTGACGCCAACACGACGCTGGTAGCCGGGTCGGTGAAGGTCTCACCGCTGGCAATTGCCGATAGTTACAACGCGGTGGGAAACACAACGCTGACGATCAACACCGCGAGCGGCGTCCGGGCCAACGATTATGACGTGGACGGCGTGACGCCGACCGCTTCGCTGGTGGTAACGGCAGGCACATTTGCCACGACGCAGGGCGGGAGCGTGACGATTGCGGCGGACGGGTCATTTACCTATGAACCGCAAGTCGGCGACCAGAATCTGACGGATACTTTTACCTACACCTTGACGGATGGCGACGGGTTGACGGATACCGGAACCGTGACGATCAACCTCGGGCAGCGGGTGTGGTATGTGGATTCAACAGCAAGTGCGGGAGGGAATGGAACGTTCGCGTCGCGGTTTGATTCACTGGCGGACGTAAGTGGAGCGACGGGACCGGACACGGCGGGCGACATCATCTATGTCTTTGAACGGACTGGGGATTACGACGGGAACATGACGCTTCTCAACAATCAGCAGTTGATCGGAAGCGGAGTGGCGTTGACAGTCAACACGATTACGGTGGTAGCTGCTGGGAGCAACACGACGCTGGTGGCGACGGCGGCGAGTACCAATTCAATCACGCTCGGAAGCGGCAATACAGTCCGGGGATTCACGATTGGAAACACAACCGGAGCGGGAATCAGCGGCAACAGCATTGGGACGTTTAACGCCGACACGCTGACGATCAACGGAACGGGACAAATCCTGAGCCTTTCAAACGGAACAATCAACGCCACGTCGGGAATCACGCTCTCGACGACGAGCACGACCCAGACGGCGGTGGTGTTGACCAGCATGGCTGGGAGTCTGACGGCGGGCGGAAGCATCAGCGGGTCAAACGGCTGTTTCACATTCGGGGGAACACTGTCGGTGACCTACAGCGGGAGTGCGACGAATGGCGGCGGGAATCCGCTGGTCAATATTTCGGCCCACAGCACGGGAACGATCACGTTTCAGACCGGGACGTTGAGTTCGACGAGCAATGGGGGATTGACGTTTGACAACGCGGACGGAACATACAATTTTAACGGGACGACGACGCTCAACGGCGGCGGGGCGCGGCTGACGATTTTCAACGGTTCGTCGGGCACCTTCGGCTTTGGCAGCAACACCTCGATCACCAATCCGACCAACGTTGCCTTTGAAGAAAATGGGAGCAATGCCGCGATTACCTACAATGGGACGGTGAGCTCCAATACGGCGTTTCGGCTGGTGGACATCGCCAGCAACACGGGTGGGTCAGTCACACTTTCAGGAAATTTGAGTGGGACGGGAAGTTCAACGGGAATCTCAGTCTCCAGTAATACCGGCGGCACCTATACTTTTTCAGGTGGGACAAAAACGCTGAACACTGGCGCCAGCACTGCCGTCAACTTGAGCAGCAATACCGGGGCGACGATCAATTTCACGGGTGGCGGGTTGGATATTGATACCACCAGCGGCACGGGGTTTACGGCGACTGGTGGCGGAACGGTCAATGTGACCGGCACGGGCAATTCGATTACCAGCACAACTGGAACGGCATTGAACGTCCAAAATACAACTGTTGGAACAAGCACCCTGAATTTCCAAAGCATTTCCTCGTCTGGAGGTTCTGCGACCGGGATTATTCTCGTCAATACAGGTGTCAATCCGCTGGTAGTCACTGGAAATGGTGCAACTTCGCCGAAGGGGGGAAATGGGACGGGCGGCACCATCACCAATAAAACCGGAGGTGCCGATGGTGATGGAACAACCTCATCGGGTGTCTATATCAATAATGGTTCAGCGACACTCCAACACATGAACCTGACGCGGTTCGACAATTTTGGGGTGTATGGACTTTCGGTCAACAATGTGACAGTTCAGTACTGTACGGTGGGGGCAATTTCCGGTAGTGCCTGTGCCGATGCGGATGGCGATATCGGAACGAGTACTGGTTCGCAGGATGCAGCGATTGTTTTTGGAAAGTCCTTGCCAGGCGGTCTGAATGGATTCAACACAACGGGCACTCCCTCCTTCCTCCTGGATAACCTGAAAGTTTTTTGTTCAATTGAACATCAGATTGAAGTTTACCAGCAAAGCCATAGTTTTAGCGGAACGGTGTCAAATAGCGATATCACCGATAACAGCACCAGCGGTGGAAGTGATGGAATCCAAATTGAAACCCACACCGATGGGAATGCCGGCACGCCTCCTGCAAATGCCACCATTTCAATCCAAAACTGTTTCTTTGACGACAACAAATCTCAAGGCATCCAGGCGGCAGCAAATGGGGATTCGACGATAGACATTACGATCAACAACTGTAGGCTTCAAAAATCCACACAAGGGAACGAGGGATTTCTTCTCTCAAATGGGACTGATGGTGACCTGGTTGCCCACGTGACCAACAACGCCATTTCAGGTGTGGGCGGGGTGGCAATTTTTGTCGGTCAAACAGCAGGGAATGCCACGGCGGCTTCGTCACTGACCGCAGTCATTAAAGACAACACGATTACACATCCAACCAGTGCGACAAATCATGCCATTATTGCTTTTTTGACCAGTTGCGGCGCCGGCGCCAGTCCTGTGTGTGCTGCCGCTGCCGCTCCGGCAAACATTCTGATTGACCGCAATACAGTGACGGAGAATTCCACCAGTGGTGTGGCCCGGGCAATTTTGGTTGATACCCCTGATACAAATGCGCTGCCGACCTATACCGCGACCGTCATCAACAACATTGTATCAGTTGGGGATAATGTTAATGGAGTGACCCCAATTGTGGTTCAAGCCCGCCAAGCTTCGGCTGGTTGTTTCGACGTTCGCAACAACACGGCAACTTTCCCGAATGGAGTGCCGGGCGGCCAGTTCGGCATTCGGGTTCGTCAGGCAAATACTGCAACTGTTAATCTTGAGCAAGGTGTGTCGTCAGGAACTGCGGCAACGGTGCTGGCCGCAAACAATCCTGGAACCACAACTGAAGTGCTTGGAACCGTTACAGTTGTATCCAACGCTACTTGCCAAACCGCACCTTCCAGACCAGCCACAACCAGCTCAAATTCAGGAACCCACCTGACCTCACCTGGCAAAACCCTGTCGTTACCCGAGCCAAAAGAACTCAACCGCCGAGCGGTCACCAAATTAACTCCAGACCAGGTTTCGTGGTTGACGGAAGCCGCTATTGCCCGATGGCTCGCCGCCGGAGCACCAGTTGAAAAAATTGACCAGATGCGAGCGGTGAAATTTGGGTTAGCCGATTTGGAAAAAGGCGACCTGTTGACCCAGACCCCATCAACCCTGGTGCTGCTTGACGCGAAAGCTGGCGGGTACGGCTGGTACATTGACCCATCGCCGATGGACGATGTGGAATTTGAAAAGATTGTCTCCGAAACCGAGCTTGAGGCGGGCCAGGCAAGTCCAGCCCACGGCAAAGTGGACCTGTTGACGGTGATCATGCATCAGTTTGGACGCGCACTCGGGCTGGAAGTGCTTGACGGGGAAGAACATGCGCACAAGCTTATGAGCGGGCGGATGGCGGTGGGGGTTCGTCGGGTTCCGGGTTCCGGGTATGAGAAGACAGGGATTCAACTTTCAGATTCCTGGCTTCGGGATTCAACGATGAAAGTCATCACGGCCAGTTACTGGACTGGAATTGGAGATCGGAAAGAACTTTCATCTGACAGTTTGAACTCACCCACGTGGAACCCGGAACCCGGAACCCGGAACCCGGAACCCGGTCTGCTCCGCTCGGGGGAAACGGTAAATTCATCAATTGGAACGATTCCGCCAGGCAAGAGCGTGACGGTGCGCTTTGATGTGGACATTGACAATCCGGTGCCGCAGGGAACCGCGCAGGTATGCAATCAGGGAACAGTGAGTGGGTCGAACTTCAGCAATGTTTTAACCGATGACCCGGACGCGGCGGGGGCGGCAAATCCGACCTGCACGCAGTTGGATGCGGCGAATCTGGCGGTGACCAAAAGCGATGCGCCAGACCCGGTGGTGGCTGGATCAAACATCACGTACACGGTGAATTTCGTCAATAACGGTCCGTCAGCCGCGAACACGGTGACGGTGACGGATGCGGTGCCGACGAACACGACGTTCGTGTCCGCGACGGTGACGACCGGCAGCGGCTGGAGCACCAGCGCGCCGTCGGTGGGCGGGACGGGGAACGTGGTGTTCAGCAAGGCGTCGGTGGCGAATGCGGAAACGGCGGTGTTCACGATTGTGGTGCAGGTGGGAGCGGGAGTCGCCGAAGGAACGACGATCACCAATTCGGCGGTGGCGGCGAGTCCGAAGTTTGACCCGGATACAGCCAACAACACCGCCATGACGACGACGATGGTGATCCGGCGAGCGGACCTGGCAGTGACCAAGAGTGATTCACCTGACCCAGTCGTGGTAACGAACACCATCACCTACACGGTGAACTTCACGAACAACGGACCGAACAGCGCGGATACAGTCACGGTGACGGATGCGGTGCCGACGAACACGACCTTTGTGTCAGCAAGTGTTACCACTGGAACGGGATGGAGCACATCGGCACCATCAGTTGGTGGGACGGGGAACGTGGTGTTCAGTAAAGCATCGGTGGCAAATGGGGAAACGGCGGTGTTCACGATGGTGGTCAACGTCAACGGCAGCACGCCGAACGGAACAACGGTGACCAACACGGCGACGGCGGCGAGCACGACGACCGATCCAACTGGCGGAAACAACAGCGGGACGGCGACGACGACGGTGAACACCCAGGCGGATCTGGCGGTGACGAAGTCGGATAGTCCGGATCCGGTGATTGCGGGAAACAACCTGACGTACACGGTGAACTTCAGCAATAGTGGGCCTGGAGACGCGACGATGGTGACGGTGACGGACGCGGTGCCGACCAACACGACGTTTGTGTCGGCGACAGTGACGACGGGAACGGGATGGGGGACGAGTGCGCCGTCAGTGGGTGGGACCGGGAACGTGGTGTTTTCCAAGGCGACGGTGACGAATGGGGAAACGGCGGTGTTTTCAATCGTGGTGAAGGTGAACGCGAATGCGGTCAACGGCTCAACGATCACCAACACGGCGACGGCGGGGGCAACGACGTCCGATCCAGTTTCAGGAAACAACAGCGGAATGGCGACCACGACGGTGAACACCAGCGCCGACCTTTCAGTGACTAAGAGCGACAGTCCAGACCCGGTAACGGCAGGAAATAATGTGACGTACACGGTGAACTTCACCAATAACGGGCCAAGTGATGCCCAGACGGTGACGGTAACGGATGGGGTGCCGACCAACACGACGTTTGTGTCGGCAACCGTAACAACGGGAACAGGATGGGGGACGAGTGCGCCGAGCGTGGGAGGAACCGGGAACGTGGTGTTTTCCAAGGCAACGGTGGCGGCGAGTGAAACAGCCGTGTTCACCATCGTGGTGAAGGTCAATTCAAACACCGCGAGCGGAGCGGTGATCACCAACACGGCGACGGCCGCCACGGCGACGACTGATCCAACTGGAGGAAACAACAGTGCGACGGCGACCACGACAGTCAATACCAGCGCCGACCTTTCGGTGACCAAGAGCGACAGTCCAGACCCGGTAACGGCGGGAAATAACATCACGTACACGGTGAACTTCACGAATAATGGACCAAGCGACGCCCAAACGGTGACGGTAACGGATGGGGTGCCGACGAACACAACGTTTGTGTCAGCGACGGTCACGACCGGAACCGGGTGGAGCACGAGTGCACCGTCAGTGGGAGGAACCGGGAACGTGGTATTTTCCAAAGCGACGGTGGGAGCGAGCGAAACGGCGGTGTTTTCAATTGTGGTGAAAGTGAATGCGAGCACGGCGAGCGGAACCGTCATCAGCAACACGGCGACGGCAGGAACCGTGACGACCGATCCGAACAGTGGAAACAGCAGCGGCACGGCGGCGACGACGGTGAGTACGAGCGCGGACCTGGCGGTGACCAAAGGTGACAGCCCAGACCCAACCTTTGCGGGAAACACCATCACCTACACGGTGAACTTCACCAATAATGGCCCAAGCGAAGCCCAATCAGTGACGGTGACGGATGCGGTGCCGACCAATACCACCTTTGTATCGGCAACGGTAACGACGGGAACCGGATGGGGCACAAGCACACCAGCGGTTGGTGGGATCGGGAACGTGGTGTTTTCCAAGGGGACAGTCGGCGCGAGTGAAACGGCGGTGTTCACCATCGTGGTGAATGTCAACGGAAGCACGAGTGCTGGAACGGTGATTAGCAACACGGCGACCACCACCACCACTACGACCGATCCAACTGGCGGAAACAACAGCGCGACAGCGACGACGACGGTGCAGGTGCAAACGGATCTGGCCGTAACCAAGAGTGACAGCCCCGACCCAGTGGTGGCGGGAATGAATCTGGCGTACACGATCAACTTTGTGAACAACGGCCCCGGAGACGCGACGACGGTGACGGTGACGGATGGCGTTCCAGTCGGGACGACATTTGTGTCAGCGACGGTGACGACGGGAACCGGGTGGAGCACGAGTGCGCCATCAGTTGGTGGAACGGGGAATGTGGTATTCAGCAAAGGCACCGTGCTCAATACGGAAACAGCGGTGTTTACGATAGTGGTGAACGTCAACAGCGGAGTGACGGCTGGATCAGTTATCAGCAACACGGCAACCGCGAACGCGGGAACGGATCCGAACCCGGCGAACAACAGCGCGACAGCGACGACGACGGTGACGGCGCAGGCTGATCTTTCGGTCACGAAGACGGACAGTCCCGACCCGGTGGCGACGGGAACCAATCTGACGTACACGCTCAATTTCACCAACAACGGGCCATCGGCAGCCCAAACAGTGACGGTGACGGATGCGGTGCCGACCAACACCACATTTGTTTCAGCAAGTGTGATGACTGGAACGGGATGGAGCACCAGCGCGCCAGCGGTGGGTGGAACCGGGAACGTGGTGTTTTCCAAGGCAACCGTGGGTGCGGGAGAAACGGCCCAGTTCGAGGTGGTGGTGGCGGTCAACACGGGGTTGGCGGCGGGAACCACGATCACCAACAGCGCGATGGCAGCGAGCAGCACAACCGACCCGGTAGGCGGAAACAACAGCGGGACGGCGACGACGGCGGTGATTGTGGGGCCGAACCTGGCCAAAGCCTTCAATCCGCCAGCGGTGCCGCCAAATAGTGTGTCAACGCTGACGTTTACAGTGACGAATCCAAATCCAGGGGTGGGGTTGACGGGAGTGAGCTTTACCGACAATCTACCCGCCGGAATGGAAGTGGCGGGAACGCCAAACGTGGTCAACGGATGTGGCGGGAGCGTGACGGCAAGTCCAGCCGGGACGAGCATTGTGGTGAGCGGGATAACCTTAGCACCAGGAGCGAGTTGCACGATATCGGTGGATGTGCTGGCGACGGGACTTGGGTCGCTGGTCAACACGACCGACGCGGTGACATCAACCAACGGAGGAACGGGGAATCAGGCGACGGCGACGCTGGTGTCAATTGTGAACGTGAACGAACCGTTCCAGTTGCTGGTGGCGGATACCAACAACCATCGGATTCAGAAGTTTGACGGGACGACG
>JACQXX010000046.1 GCA_016208495.1 Acidobacteriota bacterium
CGACTGATCGAGATGCTGACCTATAAATGCCAGTCGGTCGGGATCAACGTGGTGACGATTGAAGAAAGCTACACGTCGAAATGTTCCTTCCTCGATGGCGAAGCAGTTGAAAAACAAGCCCGGTACGCCGGAAAACGAATTCATCGCGGGTTGTTTCGGACCGGTCGGGGGTTACTGCTCAACGCCGATGTCAACGCCGCGCTCAACCTCATCAACAAAGCATTCCCGGATGCCTTCGGACCAGGACCGGAAGCACGAGGCCACGGGATGGCGGATTGGGTAGTCAATCCGGTACGGGTGACCCCGTTTGGAAAGGCCGTTTCAGCCACTTCCAAACGGGAAGCCACGTGCGAACACCAAATGTATGGTTCAGTCAGTCAGGCACGACCTTCAGCTCCAATTCTTGGTCTTGGGACGAAGGTCTGTCAGATTTGATTATATTTTTGGTAACTATGATGGATTTTACCTTCACTGGCTCTCAAGCGACTCAAACCCATTCGCGATGAAGTCCTCAGATTCGAAAACAGGTAAGCAGTTCAATTAAATAAACTTAGGGAGTCGGAAGAAAATAAAATCCCACTGAAATCGGGTCAGGGTTCAGGGTTCCTAATCCCCCCGGATTTTGTGGGGTAAGCTCAAAAATGAGTCCAAAAGCCCTAAAAATGGCCTGTTTTGAGCTGTTTTACCTATCACCCACAAAAATGTGGTTTAGCTAAGTCCTTTGTTTTCAATATAAGACTAATCACCCTACAAAATCCGGGGGGATTAGCAGGGTTTAGGGTTTCGGCGATGAAGCGACTGATCCCAGGCAAGATTAAGACTGGGGAACTGGCGGTACCATTCAACGTGGAGTATCTGGCCCTAAACCCTAAACCTTGTCATTACCCAAATTTTTTTGTTTCTCCAAAATTGGCCTCAATCGCCCTCGTAAGTTGTTGATTCTCAATTCAAGCATTTTCAAGGCAATCACTGGTCAACTGAGACAATAATCGAAAAACAATTTCAGTAATTCGTTGAATTCGCTGAAGTTAGAAGCACATCAAAAAAATTCGGGTAATGACAAAACCCTGAACCCTGAACCCTGGTGGTATGATATTTCCATCCGACTCCCTTAGTGAACTACTGCCTACTGACCTGCAAACTGGTATCAATTTTGTGTTTTTTCATTTCCGCACCGTCAGTTGACCACTCATTGAAAAATCTGCAACCCTGGATTGCACCAGCGCAATTCTTCATTGATCGGAGAAAAAAACTATGGCACGACTTTCACATTGGCTTCGGTTGACGGCGTGTTTCCTCGCACTGTTCAGCATTGTTTTTGGATTAACCTCCCCGCTCACATGGGCAGAATCTGATTGCCCGGAGTGCGGCGACCAGCGGGACCGAGGAAGAATTCGTGACCGAGATCAAGATCGAGACCGGGACCGGGACTGGCAACGCAATCGCGACCGCTATGACGACCGCTATGACAGTGAGGCAACCGTGTATCTGGCCTATCGTTCGGTTAACCAGCAACGCATCCTGGTTTCAAGCTGGGATGGTGGCCGGTGGAGCTATGGCCAGGAAATCAAAGACGCCCTCAGCGACGTCGCTCCTGACATTTGCAGTGATGGTCGGCAACTCTATCTGGCCTACAAAGGACGGAGTTCAAACAAGATTTTTTACCGAACCAGCGTCAGCGGGTTCGAATGGTCACGCGAACTCGAAGTCAAAAATGCTCAATCCAATGATTCCCCGAGTCTGGCTGTATACCGTGGCGAAGTGTATCTCGCATACAAGGGTGTCAACAGCCCGTCTATCTACATCCGCAAATTTGATGGCCGCAACTGGTCTGGAGAAGAAAAAGTCCCCAACTCTGAATCTTCAACCAGCCCAAACATTGCCGCCTGTGCGGGTGAACTGTATTTAGGATACCGTGGACGCAACTCCAATCGAATCTACCTGCGGGCATACGCCAATGGCCGCTGGTCAAGCAAAACCCAGTTGCCGGATGCCCGCTCGGCCAATACCCCCGCCCTTTCCTGTTATAAAAAGGATCTCTATGTTGTGTACCGGGGTGAATCCAGCAAAAATCTGTACTGGATGAAATGGGATGGTCGCCGCTGGAGCGATGAAAAAACAATTGGCAGTTCTGAAACCAACCAGCCTCCCAGCCTGTTCCGGCAAGGTGGCTATCTCTATGTTGCCTACAAAGGCGGTTCTTCGACCAACGTCTACATCCGCCGCTTTGATGGCTCAAGCTGGGGAAGCGAATTAAAAGTGCCGGAACTGGAGTCGGTTGATACTCCATCGGCGATTGGAAGCTAGTTGAGCGAAATAGTGAAATAGTGAAATAGTGAAGGAGTCAGGCAACTCAGCCTTGATTCTCAGAAGTAGTTTTGCTCCCTCCCTCAACTTTGTATTTTCCCTCCTTCGCTATTTTGCTATTTTGCTATTTTGCTCATCACTCAGAAAGAAAGCCGGAACCCAAGTTGAAACTGACGGGCGGCAAAGGCGCTCCGCCAGCGATCCGGAGGAGCACTATAGCGGCTTCCCTGCTGTGTCGGCAGATTAAAATTCCCCTGCACATCAGGCGGAAAGACATTGTTTATCTGATTGATATTGGTGTGATTCAAGAGGTTAAAGCCTTCGGCAATCAGTTCCAGACTGACGGTTTCTTTGAGTTTCAAGGTGCGGGTCAGGCGCAAATCCACAGTCGCCAGTCCGGGTGTGATTCCCACATTGCGCCCAAGCGGCACGCCATTGACCAGCGGGCGATCAGCCGGGGGGAAATCTCCATTCATATTCACATCAATTCCGGCAAGCAAATTGTAAGGTCGGCCTGATTCCAACCGAATGATGGTCGCGATGCGATAGTCTCTCAGCAGTGGGTGACGAAAAAAATTTGGCTTCCATTGACCTGAAGCAATAAACCGATGCCGAACATCCTGAACCGATAACCCTCGTTCCAGGGCTGGCTGTAATGAATTGTGGGCGGTTGCAAGATCGCCGCGAATCGGATCCAGAAAATTATCTATCGCCTTTGAAAACGTGTAATGGGCTGAAAACCCAACCGTTTCTGATGGATGGCGACTCAGCGCGAGGGTCATTCCGTGGTAAGAACTTCCGAACCCGGATTCAAGCTGAGGAGTTGGTCCTCGTGTCGGGTCAACCCGCCCCACTAACACCCCCTGCAAGGGGTTGCCGGGAACTGGTCGAACCACCGGGTTAATGTCACGCACAGCCACCAGTCTCCGGCCTTGAACCAGGGAATAGGTTGCTGAAACGGTCCATTTTCGGGCCACCAACCAGTTCAATTCCAAAACCGCCTGCTGGGTATAGCTTTGCTTGAGGTTTGGATCAACGACTAATTTGAACTGAAACTGCGGAAACACAGGAAAATCCGATGGTGGGTCATCAGCCACAGGGAGCCCATTTCCCGGTGACCCAAAAGCCAGGATTGAAAACGGAAAGGGAATCCCAATCAACTTGAGCCGGTTGGTCGTTGTCAAGTTGGAAAAAACAAGCGAACTGAACGGAGTAACCGCAAAAAACATCCCGTATGAAGCGCGAATATTGAGCCGTGGCACCTGGGTCGGGTTATAGGAGAGTGCAAATCGGGGGCTCCAGGTTCGCTTGGTGGTTGGGAGAATGGAGGCGGCTTCAAGGTCAAATCGCAGACCAGCTTTCAGCAGCAGATTAGGCCGCACGGTCCACTCATCTTGAGCAAAGGCTGAAGCATAGGTAACTTCTCCAACATCAGTCCGTGGCTGGCCAAATCCTTGCTGGAAGCCCATCGGGAGTCCAAGCCGATCGAGTGGTGTGTTGGCTGGAAATTGTGGAAACTGCTGAGGTAACACCGTTGCCAGAAACCGCAAGAAAGCTCGCTGTTCCGTACTGCGCAAGGTTGGGTCAAATGCCTCCAGGGCAGTAAAGGTAATTGGGGCTGGTCGCCCCGGAACGGAAAATGAAAGCGGTAAAAAACTGGCCAAACCTTTCTGGACAGAGGTAATGGAGGCAACACCGGGAGCGTGGAGAAAATCACCTCCGAATTTTATTTGGTGAGTGCCGTGCACAAGAGCGACCGTATCGCTCAATTGAAATATATTTACATCCCGATCACCAGGTACCAGCGTGCTTTGCCCAAAGATCACGTTCCCGCCGGATGCCACCAAATTGACCTGCCCTCCGGATGAAGGAGGCTGAACTTGTTGAGTTCGATGGCTTATTAAAAACCGGGTTTCATTCACCAAATTGAGCCTTGCATTCACATATATCGCCCCCAGGGCACCACTCGTATCTCGAAGCCGCTGCAATCCGGCAGAGGTTTCAGCCGTCAACCCACCAAAAGGCTCAAAGTTCCCGTCATAGTTGAATGTGTCATTAAACCGCATCCAGAAGGTGGTACTTGGAGTCAGATTGATGTCTAGCCTCCCCAGCACCGCGCTATTGCCCACCGAAAACGGAATGGGGCCATTTCGAACCTGAAATCCCTGGCGCTGGATGGAAGCAATCGTCTCATCTGTAATCGTGACAATGTTGCTCTGGCGGATACTTCGCCGCTCAAACGAAGTAAAGAAAAAGGCTTTGTCGCGTTTAATCGGACCTCCGACAATGGCGCCAAACTGGGCTTGTTTAAACGGCGGATCAATCTCTGAGAAGGCATTACGGGCACTGAGTGCTTCGTTACGGAAAAACCCAAACAGTGTGCCGTGAACCGCATTGCTCCCGCCCCGCGTGACAATATTGATAATTCCACCGAGCGAGCGCCCAAATTCAGCCGAGAAGCTATCTGAAATAATCTGGAACTCGCGCACTGATTCCTGACTAAACGTTGACCGACCAGCTCCGACACCAGCGTCATTGTTGTCGAGACCATCCACATTGATATTGTTAAAGCGCGAAGCCTGTCCGTTAAAAGAAAGTTTCGAGGTGGATGAAACTCCCTGCGATGGAATTCGATCTTCGGTCACGCGGGCTGAAGTCCGGGAAAAATCCAGAAAATCCCGCTGATTGATCGGTAAATTGTTGACCAGCAACTGGTTAATAATAGTGCTACTTTCGGTTTTGCGCCGAACCTGGTTTTTCCGAAACTCATCGTCCGACGCAGTGATTTCCATCACTTCCTGTGCGCCTTCAATCACAAGCTGAAAATCAACAGTTTCCGATGTCCCAATGGAAATGGTCACTTCCGACGTCTGTTTGTGAAATCCGGCGGCTTCAACCGTAAGCCGATATAACCCTGGCGGTAATTGTAGCAATCGGAACTGACCGGAGGCATCGGTTTGGGTTTGTCGAATTAAGCCGGTTTCAATACGTTGCGCCATCACATTCACTCCGGCAACGCCTCCACCTTGAACATCAATCACCAAACCCGTCACTTCACCCGTGGTCGCACCTCCCGACTGGGCCAGGGCATGGAAATTGATTGCACTTCCAAAGAATGTTTCTGCTAAGATGACCACACACCAAAACCACAACCTCACATAACTTCTCATTGCAATTACTCCCTTTGGGTATGCCTGGTCTCGTGCCGGTTTTGAGCGATAAGCCCTTATGAAACGGTGTCCATCCTGCAACAGCATCTTCCAAAGTCAGCAACTGTTCTGTCCGCAAGATGGACAAGAGCTGGAAACCGGGTGCATTCTTGACAATAAATATCAGTTGGATGAGTTAATTGGCGAAGGCGGAATGGGTCAGGTCTATCGAGCCACCCATATTCATATTGGGACCCAATTTGCAGTCAAAGTCCTCAAACAGGATCTGGTTTCCGACCCGTCGTCAGTCGAACGATTTCGGCGCGAAGCCAGAGCGGCTGCCCAGATTCGACACCCAAACGCAGTACAGGTCACTGATTTTGGGGCTGACCGGGAATCTGGCATGGTGTATCTGGTGATGGAGTTACTGGATGGAATTTCCCTTCGGACCCGATTGAGTCAAAAAGAACGGTTGTCGCCGGAAGAAATCATGCTGATTCTGGCTCAGGTTTGTTCAGCACTTCATGTAGCCCACTCAAAGGGGATTGTCCATAGAGATATCAAACCTGACAATATCTTTCTCTCTCATTCCGACACCGGCCCCTTTATTGTGAAGGTCCTCGACTTTGGTCTGGCAAAGTTAAAAAAAGCCATTGATGAAACAGCATCATCCATCACCCAGACGGGCACCTTGCTTGGAACGCCATGTTATATGTCACCCGAACAATGCATGGCCGAACCACTCGATACCCGGTCGGATATCTACAGTCTCGGCGTCGTCATTTATCAGATGTTTGTGGGCACCGTGCCCTTTCCCGGACCGGGGATTTCCAAAATTCTCATGCAGCACTGCCAGTTTCCACCGCCCCGACCCCGGCGCAAAGTGCCTGACCTGCCAGTTGTGGTTGAAACGGTGATCCTGCGGGCGCTGGAAAAAGAGCCGGCCAACCGCCAGCAAACCATGGAAGAACTGTTCTTTCAGTTGGAAACCGCGTTTGCGCAGACTGATTACAAAATCCCGATTCCAGCCAAAATCACCTGGCGATCAGCCTCTGGCGAAGCCCCGCTGGCGGAAATTTCGTCTGACAAATTCCTCAATAAGAAAGAGCTTGATTCACAAGAAACAATTGAAAGTAAAGGTGTTGCAGTTGGAACTGCAGAACCGGGACTTTCGATTTCCATGGACCAAAAATTAACCATTCCACCGCCATCCACACCACCCAACCTGTCTGCGATTCACAAACCCAAGGTAAACTTTTCAGATACGGCGGCCATGGCTCAACCCGTATCGTCCCCCCCCTCCAACCCGCTCCTCAAATCACAGCCTTCGCTTGAAGTTCCGGTCCTTGTGACGCCGGAGCCGACTTCTAAATTAAAGTTGATCCTGATGATTGTCGTGGTGCTGGTGGTCGTAGGTACAGGAATTGGTCTGGTGCTAAATTTCAATCGCACGGCTTCCCCGGCTGGGACGCCCGAAAAAACCACCCCTGGAAGCGAAGTACCTCCTGGAATGGTTCTGGTCCCTGGCGGAGCGATGATGATGGGAAATAATGCCTCGACGGATTCGGCTGAAAAGCCGGAACACGAAGTTCAGGTTGGTTCTTTCCTGATTGATACCGTTGAAGTTACCAACGAGGAATTTCTTAAATTCATTCAAGCAACAAACCAGCCAGCACCGCCACATTGGAAAAACGGCACCTATCCACCGGGGGAAGGCAAATACCCGGTAACCAACCTGCAATGGCAAGAAGCTCAAGCATTTGCCCGTTGGGCCGGCAAACGCCTGCCGACTGAAGCCGAGTGGGAGTTTGCTGCCCACGGTCCCAACCGACAACTATATCCCTGGGGAAATGTGTTCGTTTCGGCAAACGCCAATACCAAAGAAAGTAAAAAAACCAGCACCATGCCGGTTGGTAGTTATCCGGAGGGCGCCAGTTTTTGTAGCGTGCTCGATATGGTGGGCAATGTGGCCGAGTGGACCGCCACAGAGTACGAGCCATATCCGGGCAGCAAAGCCAAACCGGAAGCTGGTCAAAAGGTAATTCGCGGAGGTGATTTCCGAAGCGACCGAGAAACAGCCACCACGACCGCTCGTTTTCTGGCGCCCCCTGAAACCCGCGACCTGGCCCTCGGGTTTCGGTGCGCCAAAGATATTTCCAGATGAAAGCAATCCCTGAAATGAACTGGAAACACGCTGCTGAATTTGGGCTGACTGGATTCATCGTGGTTGCGATGGCGATGTCGCCTGCATTAGCCCAGCGCAAATACCCAACGAGCGGCACTGACACCAGCCCAACTCCGTCCAAAAAACCAACCAAATCACCGAAAATCAAACCGGCACCGACCCCGTCAGCTCCGGTCAAACGCTGGGAAGACTCGCTCGAAAAAGGAAAAGCCGCCCGCAGTAAAAACGATTTCCCCGAGGCCGAACGGCAATTTGGTGAAGCTGTCCGGCTGGCTGAAACCGATACAAAATCCAGTCAGCCCTTGATTGAAAGCCTGACCGCCCTGGCTGATACCTTTTTTGCTCAGGAAAAATACACTGAAGCGGAACCACTCTGGCTCAAGGTGCTCGACCTCAAGCGAAAAACCTCTGGCGAACAAAATCCGGAAACAACCGCCGTTCAAAAGAAAATTGGGGAATTGTATGGCCTGCGAGCTGAAGCCCGAACGAAAGCTGGATTGATCGAAGAAGCTTTGCTTGATTACACGCGGGCAATTGAAGTTGTCCCACAAGCAACATTGTATGGCAACCGGGCCGACCTCAAAGCTGCCCGGAAGGAGTATGATGGGGCGCTGGCTGACTTTAAAAAAGCGGCTGAACTGGATCGGGAGAACGCAGGCTTTTATAACTCCAAAATAGCGGGCATTTTTGCGGCCCGCAGCACCGGAAAAAATAATGCCGGCGACTATGAAGGCGCGCTGGCCGACCTGAAACAGGCGATTGAACTCGACCCGGCAAGCACCAAAGTCTACGGCGGGATGCAAGTCAATGTGCTGGTCAATCGAGCGGTGGTTGAAATTAACAACGGAGACTATGATCGCGCCTTAACCACGTTCAATCAGGCACTTCAGCTTGATCCACAAAACCCAGCCACAACTGCCCGGCTTGGGGAGCTGTATGAAAACCGGGGTACGATCAACGCCAACAACGGTGACTATGAAGCAGCATTGGCCGACTTTGGTCGTGCCCAACAGGTGGACCCGGCTCGGGCACAAACGATTGCCCGGCGGCTGGCCACCGTGTATCTCAATCGCGGAACAGCACGCGCCAACAACGGCGATTATGATTCGGCGCTCAGTGATTTCCGCCAGGCTGTCGAAGTTGACCCAGCCAACGCCCCAGCCAATCGGAATAAACTGGCCGATCTCTATCACCAGCGAGCCGTTTTTAAGTTTAATCGCGGAGACTTTGACACCTGCATTGCCGATTGCACGGCAGCACTGGACCTCAATCCCAAACTGGCGGTTGGGTATGCCCGGCGGGCATTTGCCTACCAGAGCAAAAATCGAATCAAAGAAGCCAAAGCCGATTCTCTCAAGGCCAAAGAACTGGACTCAGGAATCCAGACGCCGTTTTAGGGTAACGGGAAACAATCAAAGGACATAAAGGACTGAAAGGACGAAAAGGACAAAAAGAACGAAAAGAGAATCAATTCGAAAATCCCGAACCCGAAGCTCTGACAGGATGACCGGCTGACAAGGTGACAGAGTGATTTTTTCATCCCTCATCCTTCATCCCTCATCCCTTCCAAAAACCCTGAACCCTACTGATACAATCCTTCCAAAATATCGCGATAGCGTTCGGAGACAACCTTGCGTTTGACTTTGAGGGTTGGGGTGATTTCATCGGCCTCAATGCTCAGATCATGGTCCAAAATTGCAAATTTCTTCATCGCTTCAGTTGAGGAAACTCTGGCGTTGACACCTTCGACAATGCCCTTGACCAGCGCCACAATCTCCGGATGACGGGTGAGTTCGGCAAAGGAGCCAAATTCAAGCCCTTTGGAGCGGGCATATTCTTCGGTTTCAAGCTGGTTGAGGGTGATCAAAGCGACGATAAAGCTTTTGTTATCACCATAAGCCATGGCCTGGCTGATGAGATGATTTTCCTTGAGCAGGTTTTCAAGCAACGCTGGCGGCACTTTTTTCCCAGTTGAGGTAACAATCAATTCTTTCTTGCGCCCGGTAATTTTTAAAAACCCTTCGTCGTCAACTTCACCGAGGTCGCCAGTGTACACCCAACCATCCCGGAGCACTTCGGCGGTTTCTTCGGGTTGCTTGTAATACCCGCTGAATTGCATCTGGCTTCGAACCAGAATCTCGCCATCCTCGGCAATTCTGATTTCACATCCTTCCATTGCCGGGCCGACCGTCCCGAACTTATAGCGTTCAGGCCGGTTAAAGGCAACACAGATGTTTTCGGTCAACCCATATGCCTGGAGGAGTGGTAAACCGAACCCGCTAAAGAACTCGGCGATTTCCTGGGGCAATGGTGCCCCACCTGAAGTGGCAATCCGAATGCGACCTCCGAAATAACTTTTGATTTTTTGGGCAAATGGTTCCACCAGTTCGTCATACTGGGCCTGTAATTCCGCTGGAACCGATTCCCCTTTCTGTCGAAACTGGCTGACCTGTTTTCCGACCTCACGTGCCTGTTGAAACCTGGCCTGCTCCTCTGGCGGGAGCTTATGAACATCTCCCAGAATGCGCGCATAGATTTTTTCAAAAAAGCGCGGCAGGCTGCCAAACACGGTCGGTTTGACTTCGAGCATGTAGTCCCACAACTTCGTCAAATCATCCACAAAGTAAGCCGCCGCCCCAGCATTGAGGCGGTTATAAAGCCCTGAAATTCGCTCGGCAACGTGGCAATAGGGCAAATAGGAAAATGATGTGTCGTCTGACTGAATCGGAATCGAGCCTTCAAGTGACCTGGCGCTATGCAAAATATACCGATGGCTCAGGCAGGCACCTTTCGGTAAACCCGTCGTGCCTGACGTGTAAACCATAATCGCCGTATCATCCACGCTGGCACCTTCAGCTCGGCGCTCTAATTCACCTGCGGTTTCCAACCGGCGGGACTTTCCAAAGTCAAGAAACTCACGATAGCTGATCACACCCTCGTGTGCCTGGGCGGCAGATTCTGAAAGGCAAAGAATCGCTTTGACATGCGGGAGCTGGTCACGAACCGAGAGCACTTTTTCAAGCTGGCCACGAGTATCAACCAGGACAAACTCAGCGTCCGAATGGTTGATAATGTACTGGCATTGTTCGGCTGAATTGGTCGGATAGAGCCCAACACTGATGCCTCCAGCGGCAATCGTGCCCAGATCGGCCACTGGCCACTCCGGGACAGTCTTCATCAGGATGCAAACCGAACGCTGGGGAGTCAGTCCATTCGCAATCAATGCCGAAGCAAAATTGTGAACATCCTCGTCAAACTGATCCCAGGTGCTGCCAACCCACTGGTCGTTCTGACGCGTGTAAAACACCTGTTGACCGCGAAATTGCTCAACCCGATTGCGAAACAGAGAATAGATGTTGGGGTAGTCCATAGATTTGGGAGTTAGGGGTTAGGGGTTAGGGGTTAGGGGTTAGGGTGTGGAAAACCTTTATGTCATTTTTAGTACAGAAGGACCAAAGGGGGAGCAAAATTTCGAAAACCCTGACCCCTGAACCCTGACCCCTGAACCCTGACCCCTGGTTTTCACCATTGCACCAGAGCACAGGCCATATTCAGGCCACCGCCAGAAGCACACAAAATAATTTTCATCCCTGGTTTGATCTTTCCAGCCTGCACGGCATCATCCAGACACATCGGGATACAGGCAGAGCCAGTGTAGCCCCATTTCCCCATAATGGTGTGGGTTTTCTCCCAGGGGAGCTCCAGCTTCTGCATCACGATTTGAATGGTGCTCAAATTGACCTGGGTGAACAAAAAGAAATCAACATCGTCCAACTGAAGTTTGGCCTTGGCCAGGACATCTCGAATGATTGCCGGCCAGCCTTCGAGATTGATCTCAGGCGGGTATTTCTTGGCAAAGCGGACTTTGGTGTGTCGGCCTTCGCGGAGCACTTCTTCAGTCACCGGCATATGCGTCCCACCGGCATAAATGCCCATGTGGTCGTGAAATGTTCCATCCGCCACCAGTTTTGAAGCCAGCAATCCCGGACCTTTCGTCGAAGCCTGTACCACCACAGCGCCAGCACCGTCAGCAAAAATCGTGCACGTTTTCTTTTCGGTAAAATCGAGGAATTTGCTCATGGCATAGGCCCCGATGACCAGAATATTGGTGTATGCCTTGTCAGCCACGATAAATTTACAGGCCGTGTCGAGTGCTGTCACAAACCCGGCGCAGGCACAATTGACGTCAAAGGTCCCAGCGTTTTTCGCCCCAATCCGGTGCTGAACCACAACTGAAGTTGAAGGAGAAAGGTATTCCGGCGTGTCCGTGGCCAGAATGATTAAATCCAGGTCTTCAGGCTTGATGTTGGCTGCTGCCAGAGCATTGCGAGCCGCTGCCGTGGCCAGATCAGCCGTGCTTTCATGTTCAGTACACATGTGGCGTTCGGAAATACCGACAATCTGGGACACAAATTCATTGATGTCCTCCCCAAGCATTTCGCTCATGTCGGCATTGGTCAGGACTTTTTCAGGGACAAATGAACCTGTCCCAATAATTTTTGGATAGCGCATAGTGAATAAAGAATGAAATCAGTCAGTACCACCTGCGTCTGCAGGCGGGTGTGGAACCAGTCAATTCCCTTTTAAAAATTCAAGTACCGTCTGGTTGAACTCACCAGCCCGTTCGATGAAAAAGGCATGGCCCGCACCTTCAACAATTTCCAGCCGCGCATTGGGGATTCGCTGGGCTAAATTATGCGAATTCTGAACCGGGATAATGATGTCCTGGTCGCCAGAAATAACCAGTGTTGACGCCTTAATGGTTGGTATCTCGTTTTCGGAATTAAACGCCGAAGCAGCCTTTACTTGAAACAGATAAACATGCTCGGGAATGTTGCATGCCAGCCGCAGCCGGATGATGTCTTCAACATCATCCACGTTATTTTCAAGATAAGCCTTGGTAAACCCAAACTGGATGTTTCGCCGGGCACGTTCTTCGCCGTTGAGTCCGCTCACTGACATCAACGCCGCCAGCCCTTCACCACTGGGCAACACATGGTTTGGTCCCCCAAACGTGGTACACGACAGGACCAGTCGCTCGACCAGATGCGGAAATGTCAACGCAAACTGCTGAGCGACAATCCCACCCAGTGAAGCCCCAACAATGTGAGCCCGCTCCAAACCAAGATGTTCCAACAGGAAAGAGATATCTTCGGCCAGATCGCCAATCGAAAACGGCACCGCAACCTGACTTGAATCACCTACGCCACGCGGGTCAAAGGTAATCACTTGAAAATGCTGGGCCAGCTCTGGAACTTGTTTACACCAGATCCAGCCGCCAGTTCCCAGCCCACAAATCAGAACTAATGGTGGGCCTTCACCTTGAATGTCATAGGCCAGTGAAACCGAATTTGAAAGTGTGGCAAGTGGCATATTTTTGGGCTGAGGGCTGAGAAAACCAGGGCTTGGGGCTGAAGACAACGGGCTCAGGGCTTGGGGCTCAGGGCTGAAGAACTGGTTTTATTTCATCCTCCATCCTTCATCCCTCATCCCTTTCTGTGCCCCGAGCTTGCGAGTCTTCAGCCCTGGTTTTTTCAGCCCCTGGTTTTACGTGGTTGAATGATATTTCACCATCCGGAGCTGGTAGTAGGTCGTCAAATCCTTGCTATTGAAGTGCCCATATGGTGCGCTGGTATAGCGTTTTTCCCCGTTTTGAGCCGGGATTTGAGGCGTATATCGTCCCCACACTACACAGCCGTAGCCGATCACTTCATCTACCGTGGACCAGATGGTGTAAACGTAAGCCCCCTCGTAATGGGAGGTTGCGTTTAAATCCGAAAGAATGCTTGAGAGTCCCCAGGGACCAATCGCGTACCCAGGGTAGAGACCATTGGTTGAAGCACAGGTTGGGGTTGAACCGCCGGTTTGATAGCACGAAACCAGACCCCAGTTGGCGCCCGCAATGCCGACAAAGGTGTCAACCTTGCTCGTCAGCGATGCGCCCAGGTTATAAGAGCCGCCTTCAAGCAGATCATTGGCCGAACCGCCCTTCACCGCTTTGCGTCCGAGCGTCACACCCATCGAATGGCTGATGATGTCAACTTTGGCAGCGCCCGTGTAAGCCAGCACGGCTTCGATAAACTTGCGAATCCGGGTCAAATTTGTTTTGGAGTGGTATTGATAGGGTGAATAGGCGGCGTTGGCCGGGCCCCAGGTCGTGGCATAGAGTTCAGAGGTTTTGTAGCCCTGGGACAAAAAGTAATCAACCGACGCTGTCCAGCCGCTTTGACCAAACGTGCCGGTTCCAATGGCTTTATCAGAATTGCCATGAATAAAAATCACCGGCTGGTTCACCACCGTGTCGCTGGCACTGGATTTCCCGCCATAGCTGCCACCCGTCACGTCGTCGCGGGCAAAATCATAACTGCTATACCCATTGCTCACGAGCCAGTTCCGAAAGTGCGAAGTAAAGCCCGTGGTGCTGGCTTTGACCTCACCACTGGTTGATTCCGAATCAAGGCCCAGATCGGCTGGTGTCACGCTTTCAACGGTGACTTCAGAGACTGGGCTGGCTTTCAGTTCCTGAGCGGCTGGGGTTGGGGATTGCGCCCACACTGGAAAACCAGTTGAAAGGCAAAGCATTAAGACGGCTAAAAACAGTGAACACAGCGACTTTTGACCACGGCACATCATAGCTTCGACACACTCCTCTTGCATTTGGTTCGGAAGACGGACGGATGAAAGGGCAACACCAATTGTGAATTGATTGTGGATTGCTTGGCGAAAGAGAAAAGGAAACTTGTGTGGTGCTTCTGAGCGTGGTGTCACGCTCAGTTC
The DNA here is from genome assembly GCA_016208495.1 of Acidobacteriota bacterium. NCBI lineage: Bacteria > Pseudomonadati > Acidobacteriota > Acidobacteriota bacterium. The sequence continues at coordinate 14,419 of JACQXX010000046.1, forward strand.
TGGGGGCGCCCTGGGTGGTCAGACTTGAGTAACCCGCGGCTAAAGACTTCAGCCAGCTTGGCAATCGCCTGATCGTCGCTCATTCCCAGATGGTGGTTCCCTCCAAACAGCCGCTCAACCAGAAAGTAGTTGAAATACTGCATGTAAATGGCCGCGTATCCAACCGCCGGGTCAATGCCTTCGTGCACCATCTGGCGCGTTTTGACGTCGGAAAAGTACCCTTTGAACCGTCGCTGCAGGTTGGGAACCAGGTTTTCAAACATCTTGCGGAAGTGCTGATTTTGAAACTCCAGCACATCAATGTACATCAGCAACCAGTAGTCGTGATGGTCGTTCACAATTCCTTTAACGCGCTGGCCGAATTTGATGAGGTTCTCCGGCAAGAGCGGTTCGTCAATATCATCAAACATCGCCTTCAGCCGTTGATCAATCACCTGCTGATACTTGTTGATGATGGAATCCAGGATTTCTTCTTTGGTCCGGTAGTAGTTATAGAGGTTTCCAAGTGAAACGCCAGCCTGTGCGGCGATATCGCGCATTGACGTGGCGTGGAATCCCTGGCGGATAAAAAGTTCCCGGGCGGCGATTTCAATGTGATCTCGCTTTTGCTCAATCACCTCGTGGCTCAGTTTTGGCATGACGATTTAAAAAAACGAACGCTTGTCTTTTTATACTCAGAAGACACCCATTCGTCAATAGTTTTTTTGGTGAAATTTGGGGATTTTACAGGTCTTGTTTGCGAAACAGCCATAATGCGGTCAGCAGTGTAACCAAAATATACCCAATTGCCCAGACCACCATCGCATTGCTTGGAACTGAGGCTGGGGAAAAGGGTGTCAGGTTCACTTCGCGCATCAAAGGCGGCTGCATATGGTAGGCAGCCAGTTGCCACAAAGATTCGCTCGGCATGATGAGACTGGCTGAAATTCCGACATAGCGCGTGGTCGCGCTGCCAAACAGCGTTCCGATTTGCTCCATCCACCCGCCGATAAAGGCCAGACCATACAGACCAAAAACCATCACCCCATTGGTCAACGTGCTGAGGCGGGTGCCTCCGGCAATTGAAAGCGTCAACAGGAGCGTTCCTTCGAGCAGCATCAGCGGGAGGCCATACACAATCCCAGGCGGCGTAAAATTAGCAATGACTTTTGTTACCAGCAGCACTCCACCGGTCATCAACGCCCAGTATCCAAACAGCACAACCCAAAACCCAAGCCATTTTCCAAGCACAATTTCAAAGCGCCGAACCGGCTTGGTGACCAATGTTTGAATCACTCCCGACCGGATTTCGCCGGCCAGGGTATCCACCGGCATAAGCACCGCCGTCATAATCATCAGGAAATTGACGGCATAAAGGCCCGCCATGGTCGCAAAATTCAATATCAGGCGTAACCTTGCAGGCCGTGCACCTTCCCCTACTACCGCATTTGAATAAATAAAATGAAAGCCAAGGCCAAAGAGCGCCAGAAAGGCAGTCCCAAGCAGCATCGCCGCCAGGAGAATTTTCCGACGCCGGGCTTCGTGAAAGGTCAGGTGGGCAATCGTCAGAAGATGAAACATAAGTTCAGGGCTCAGGGCTCAGGGCTTGGGGATTTTTCAGTCCTACGGATTCGGTAAAAAGGCAACGATGCGGAGCGGACCACCGCTTCCGCCTTTGATTTTCATTGGAAGCGCCACCACATAGGCACCCGTGACAGGTACTTTGTCCAGGTTTGCCACGTTTTCAAACGCGGGAATGTTGTCGGTCATTAAAATCACGTGACTGTCGAAGGTTTTTGACTGACCGTAGTCAATGCTTGGCGTATCGAGCCCAATCGCTTTGATTTTTCGGTTTTTGATGAGCCATTCCGCGGCTTTCGGGTCAAGACCCGGAAAGTGAAGTTCGGCTACCCCTTCATCACCACGTTTATCGGTGCCCATATACTTCACCCGGTCAGGCCAGTACTGGCTATACCCGGTATAGAGCAGCACCAGGCATCCTTCCGGTAATTTGCCGTGCTGGGTTTCCCAGGCAGTAAAGTCATCAATTCCAATCAGATAATCACGATTTGGCAACGCTTTGGCTGAAACATCGAGCTTCACCGCCGGACCAATGAGCTGGTCAACCGGCACCTGGTCAATTGATTTTTTTCCCTCGGCAAAATGTACCGGAGCGTCCATATGAGTTCCGCCGTGCTCGGCAGCGCAAAAGCTGTAAGCTGAATAGAAGTATCCCTTTTCGGTTTTGCCCTCAAACACGGTCGCTTTTTTGAATGGCTCGGCGGTTGGCCAGTACACCGTTTCTTCAGAAAAATCGTGGGTCAGATCAATCCACTGGCCTGAAAACAGCTTTGGATTACTTGATTGCATCGGTGGGGACGGAGGCTTGGTCGGACTTTCAACCACACAACTCAAACTGCCCGCAATACAAACGACCAGCACCGACCAGAGAATCTGTTTCATAACTGCCACCTCTTTTTTGAATGAAGAATGAAGAATGAAGAATTGAGAATGAAGAATGAAGAATGAAGAAATTATAGCGACAGAATCTCAGAAATTGTCCATCTTTCCGCTTTCAGGCAATCCATGTTTGGGAAATCCAAACCAAAAGACATAAACTCGTGTTTTACCAATTTAAGCAGCAGGTTTCTTCTGTAACTTATTGAAAATACAGCGGAGTGGGTTTTTTCGATAGTTTCTCAAAACCACGCCTTTGAGGGCAACTTCCGAAAA
>JACQXX010000047.1 GCA_016208495.1 Acidobacteriota bacterium
CCCAACCAATTTTATGGTCAATCTCATCGCTGGATTGATTGCCTATACCTTTCAAGAAAAGAAGCCATCTCTCAATCTTCGTCCCGATCTGGTGGGGAATTTACCAGCGGTTGCCTTCTAAAATTACGTCGAACTCACGTTATTTATGGGGATTTGTGGTTAGAAATGCGAATGATCTCAATTTTGCCCAAAATATCACCCTGTCACCCTGTCACCTTGTCACCTTGTCACCTTGTCACCTTGTCACCTTGTCACCTTGTCACCTTGTCACCTTGTCACCTTGTCACCTTGTCACCTTGTCACCTTGTCACCTTGTCACCCTGTCACCTTGTCACCCTGTCATTTGTCACCCTGTCATTCTGTCACGACAACCACATCTGCCCGCCCGCAGCCAAAAGTCTCGGGGGCATACATTTCTTCGGCTTTGGGTGGTAGGGCGATAAACCTGCCCGGCGTGGTGGCAATGGCAAAATAGCGATAGGTATGGACGCCCTCCCACATCCGCGAGGCAAAAGCTTCGGCGCAATGGTCGCGCAGGTTCTGGTGTTCAAACCAGGTCCAGTCCCAAACCCGACCTTTGACTAAATCTTCTTCCTTGATCAACTGTACCGATCTGGTTGTTTTCAATTCCGGATTGAGGATTTCAAGTCCGGCAGGAAGCGGGTCAACCAGGGCGACGTGATACCGGCGTGATGGAACGACCAGCGTGACCGTGATTTTGACGCGAGCACCGGCGCGAATCTGCCATTCATTGGATCCAGAACGTTTGACATCGTCGGGGTCGTCAACGGCGTGGTATTCACGTGAGACGCTAAACCCGGCTTCCACCGGCACTGGCATCACAGTGGTTGGGGCGTAGGTGAGTCCAAGCCGGTAATACATTCGGCCTGCGCCGGTTTTGCTCAGCGTGACGGGTTTCGATTCGTCCGCCGTTCCAAGGTGCTTCATCGAAATGGAAAGCTGATGCTGGACGGTGGTTCGACCTTCGAAGACCTGTTCCCCGGCAAAGTCGTCGCCCAGCCAGATGCGAGCCAGAAAGTCCGGTGGCGTGGTTTCGTAGGTTGTGAAATACCGTTCCAATGCCAGCAATACAAACACGTTTTCCTGGGTGTTGAGCCAGCGGCCTTTCCGGCGATGTGCCAGCAGTCCTTGCACCAGTTTGGGAATCAGATCACTGTCCGGTTTCACCAACAGCAAGGCTTCAAGCAAAACCGCATCGGTTCGCCGATTGGAGTGCAGCAGCAGGCGTTCGTCGTCGGTGTGTGATTCGATAAAGCTGGCTGCGTGGCCGGTTTCAACCACGCGATTGGACAGGTGTTGAATCAGGTGCTCGCATTCACCTCTGGTTTTTTCAGAGGCTGCCAGCACAGGCAACACCCAGCCGATGACTTCAAGCCGAAGCGTGGTGAGATCTCTGTTTTGAACCAGCAGGTTTGCCGATGTTGGGTTGGTGTCGTGATTGAGATGCCGCACATAGAGCGCATAGGCTTTCACTGCCAGTTTGGCATCCTCGGGGTACTTTGCTGGAAAACCCTGTTCGATTTTGCGCAGATAGCCGATAACGCTTGAGTACTGGAGATTTGAAGTCTCAATCACGCCTTTGTTTTTGGCTCGAACCAGAGCATGTGCCACATGAACACTCAAAAACGGGTCGGCTTTCTCTTTGTTTTTCCAGAATGAAAACCCGCCGCTGCTGTGCTGGCGTGAACTCAACACTTTCAAGTCTGCCTCAAGAAACCCAGACAGTTTCCAATTTGACGGGAGTTTCGACGATTCGGGGAACTGGCTCAGCACGTCTTTGAGCGCCGTCAGGCCCATGATTCGCGAAGCAATTTGTTCAGAACAATCAAACTGATATTCCGCGAGATAGAGCACTGCATCCGTCAACGCTTGAAGTTGGGTTGAAGTCGTTGTCACTTCCAGCTTGCCAAAGTTTTGGAGCACATCAGTCGGAACTGAAACCGGAATTTGAATTGGGTCATCCGCCACTTCGCCATAGGTCGCCGTGGCTTCGGTGGTTGCCGGTTCATAAATGGGCAGTTTCGATTGGGCCGCATCGCTTTCAGCTCCGGCACAGGCCGCGACATCCAGGATAGCGGGACCGGGTTGTGTCGGGCTGGCGGGAATTCGAAGCTCCCGGCGGTCACCGGCTGGAACAACCAGATGCCGCCCAGCACCGTTGGGAAAGGACAGATGCGATGACCGCACCGCCACGTCCACGGCCAGTAGTTCATCATTCTGATTTTGGATCACGATAGGCAGTTCAAACGCATCGCCGAAATTGAGAAAACGTGGTGGAGAAGGCCGAACCATCAACGGCAATCGGGCGGTGAGCGCCGATTCACCTTTTCCAAACAGATTGTCTCCGGCAACGGCAAACACCAGAATCCGATACCGCGTCAGGTTGTCCGGAAGCTCAATGTCAACTGTTGCCCGGCCCTGTTCGTCAGTCACAACCGACGGCACAAACGCCGCCAGCGGGGAAAAATTGGTTCGTAATCGGATTGGGTCCTGGTCGCCCCCTGGTGACGCTGACAGAAGTTGCTGCAAGAGCCCGAATCTGCTTTCTGAGAGCGTCGCCGGGTTGAGTTCAATCGGCATTGAAGCATAGACCGCTTCTTCCCGGAGGGGCGCCGCACCGTAGGCTGCACCGGCTGCCGCACCACCTTGCCGACGGAATAATTGATTCGGGTGGTCAGCCATTTCCAGATTACCCGAGAGTGGTGCCAGTACCAGATTGTCTCGGGTGTGATCAAAAACGGTTCCGGCCTTTCGCTTTTGATAGAACCACTCCGATGGGTCAACGTCAGGTCGCATCGAAAGCGCCAGAATGGCTTCATCCACCACAACCACCACGCACTCAGTATTTTGAACCGGTGTTCCGCTGACATCAGTCACCGCCAGCGTGATCGAAGTTTTACTTGCCGGGTAGACTTTCTCTTCTTTGGGCGTTGCGGTAACGGTGAGGCGACGAAGTTTGGCCGAAACCGAAAGTTCAAGCATACTGCTCGCGTAGGCCGGTTGCTTCGGAGCATCGGTCAGCTCGTTGGCGTTTTCATCCCGGCGGAAGGTTTCTCCGATGAGATTGACCTGAACCGTGATATTGGGAATGTGATGGTCAGTAATCGGAATCAAAAATGTGCGGGCTGGCCTGTCGAGTGTGAATCGTTCGTAATGAATGACCCCTGACCGTTGAACGGTCAGGAGCCCTTCGGTTGGGAAGAACGGCGCTTGAAGCAGAATTTCAGCCGTTTCACCGGGGGCAAATGTTTTGCGGTTGGAAATCAATTCGAAATGTTCTTCGTGAAACTGAAGTGATCGTCGAGGTGATACCCCAGCTACCCAAAGGGAAATTACCGTTTGATTGGGCCGGTTTTGATCATCGCTGACGGTTGCCGTGAGTTGATACAGGCCACCCGTGGTTGGGGTTGATTTCCAGGTTACCGGGCTGGCTTCCGAAACGATTGTTTCTGATTGTGGGTCTACTTCGACCATCTCGAAACTGCGTTTCTGACGCTGCCATTCGATCCGAACCAGATCAAGCTGAATGGTTTTTCCAGCTTGCGGGGTGCCTTCCACATTGGTTGCAATCAGGTCTATTTCAAGCGTTTCACCAGGGAAGACAAACCTTTGACGTGGGTTAAGACCGACATACAGTTCCGAGGGATGAACCAGAATGGTCGTTTTTGCCGTCTGAACCTGGCGATTGACATCAGTGACACTGGCTTCAACATTGACCACAACCGGAGCCGGTTGAGTCACTTCATCAAAATCAAACTGGATGCAGTGGTGGCCTTCGGCATCGGTTGTCCCCGTACAGGATTGGCCGATTCGAATGCCGGGAAATCGCCACCGATTATGCCCTTGATGACCAAAAGAAAACCCGTCCCAGTTTGGCGGCTCATACTTGCCATCACTGACCATACAATTCCATTGGGTTTCAGCTTTTTTGAGCGGCCCTCCGGCAAAATAACCGGCAAACACCGTTGCCAGCGCCGAAGTTCCAATCACGTGCGGGCCATCGCTGGTGGTCACTTTGAGTTCATATTCCGGACGTCGAAATTGTTGGATGTCAAAGGGATGCCGGTACGTAAGATTGTCGAGCTTTGCCGTGATTGAGCCTTTCAAGGTGAAGTGAATACTTGCCTGTCCCAGTTCGGCGTTGGTGGGAATTACAATCGAACCGTCAAACCCACCAAATACATTGAGCCGAAGGGCACCTTTGACCAGGGAGCGTCCAGCCGCATCAGTGACCTGATAGGCCACAAGTTCCCGAAACCACTTACCCGATATCAGATCGCCACCTTTTTTCGTTTCAAGCTGCCGAATCCAGCCTTTGAATTTAAGCACTTCGCCCGGTTGATAGAGCCTTCGGTCATCAAAAACAAACCACCTGAGTTGACCTGCCAGTTTTTCGGTGAAAGATCCTGAATTACGTCTCCACCAGAATTTACTTTCGGGTAACAGGACTGAATCCGCTTCTTTGCGAACCACGAGAAAAGAGGTGCTTTGAACGGTCTTGTTCGATTCGGAAAAAAGCACCAGTCCCTGATGGTCAGTCTGACCGGAAAGCTGAGTTGGCAACAGGGTTACTTCAGCATCTGCAATGGGTTTGCCGTCGGTCAAAGCATTGGCCCAAACCAGCAGGCCCTCTTGATCGGCCACAATGTCAGCCGCCAGACTGGTTGATTGAATCCAGAGAATTTCGGTGTCATTTCGGCTGGTTCGTTGAATTCCAATTGGATCAACCATCACGACCACATGTCCCAACCTATCAGTAAGCGCCGGGCTGAGATCAATTCGGGTCGTTGTCACACGTCCCATATTGGACTCTGGAATCTCAATGGTTTGGTCACTGACCAGCAGGCCAGGTGGAAGCAGCGATTTTGCGTTTTTCTTCTGTTCGAAGTGAGTTGAGCGATAACTGACAAACTGTGACCAGTCTTCAGGCAGTACCCGAAACAATTGTACCCGGAGTTTGGGAATTCGATATGACGAGAGTTCAAACACCCGCTCCCCAGCCGGATCCAGAATGACCATCTCCCGGCGGTCGGTGCTCAGAAACGGACCGAAATGACCAAATTTCAGTATGACCTCACGTGGTTCGCCCAATTTTTGCCCGGATGTATCGCTCAACTCCCCAGAAAATTGAACAGTGTAGGTGGTATCTTCGGCAAACTTACCCATGAGAATCAGGTTGGTGTTGCTCACCGATAGTTTCAAATCAGATACTTCGGGGCAAACCGTAACCATCTCAGGCACAAAGGTTTCTTTGTTTAATTCATTGGAAAAGGTAAAGAACAGCCAGTTGTCCGGTAAACATTCCTTGCGGTCCATACAGGGGTATGAAACCAGCCGCAACGGCCCCAGGGTGTGAAATGAGAAGGTCACATCTGTGGTCGTCACCAGGGGACCTTCCGCTGATGGAGTGCCGCTTTTGAGCCGGACCGTGACGTCAGCATCATTTGGCAGCGGGTTCACTGGCTGAAACAGAATCCAGCGTCCGGCTTTGGCATATTTCACCAGTTTGGAAAGCGGCTGGTTGGTTTCTCCAATCTGATCTGGAGAGGCAAGTTTGACCGGGAAGCGCTGGGTGCCGACTTCGAGCGAAAGAGAGGGAAGTACCTTGAGTGGGTCAATTTGCTGGTCAAATTCAAGAAAGAGCAACGGCTGGAGCGGATACGTGCCTCTGGTTGGAAATGACGCCTGCAACCTCGGAGGGAGTGTCTGGAATGTCCGTTCCTTTGATTTTGCCAGCGTATTGCCTGAACTCGACTGAATCCCCGCCGGAATCGTCACCCGAAAGAGCGTTGCCATCGGAAACCGTTCGGCTTCGGGTTCAAACATCAGGGTGTGGGTTCCGGCCCAGCGCCAGCGTCCTGGAGGCTGTGGTTCAAGATGCACCAGCGTTTGTTGACTGGTCAGCATCTCGTGAAAACCCGCCAGCGCCACCATCGGTTCAGAAAAATGAACCGCAAGTGACTGGCAATATTCGACTTCCCCGACAGGCGAGACGCGCCGAATTTCCAGTGGTTTTTCGGGGCGGGCATCAGGGAGTTCAGGTCCTTCACCGGGCTGAAACTGTGCTTCGACCACCACGCCGGCAACGGGGAGTGGAAGTGATTTTTCAGGGAGAAACACGGCTGTCTCAGCCGAGGCAATCGGCGTTGCCGGCGGCAGCCGATTCAACAACTGTTCAGTCCGAACCGGATCCAGCAATTCAACCGGAGTCACCGAAGGGTCAACCGGCACGGCAGGCGTTGCTATTTCCCGAACCCGATATTTGAGGTCCAATGGTTGCGTCATAAGTTCTTGTAAGTAGTTCAGAGTTCAAGCTTTAGCTTGTAAAGATTTTATTTAATGAAGCTGCGTTGCGGAAAGTTCACGTGGGCTTGACAAGCCCCGCCCGCAGGGCGATGGATAGTAGCCGGTGGGCAGCCTGCTTTGAGGCGCACCCACCGGACCACAGGCCACAAATGGTTTGCGCCCGGATGGGCGCTGGATTAAAACCTCCAGGGATTTGGAGCTTTTACCAAAACCTTGCCGACGAACACTTCCAGCACCGATCCGGGCGCGAGCGGAAGGGGCATTGATCCGGTGGTATGCCCAAAGCGGCAAACCACCGGCTACTTTCCGACGCCCATCCGGGCGAAAACCGACCTTTCCGCAACGGAGTTTACAGAGGTTGAAAAACCAGAGTTGTTGCAGTATTGAGACTAAACCAGGCTAAAGCCTGAACTCTGTACTCTTTTGCAATTATTCCTGGCAATCAATCCCAATAAATCAGTTTCATATTTTCCAAGGTTATGCCCAATCTCATTGTCGTCAAGCAGTAATCTTTCCCAAAGCGATGCGAAGTTTGCCATCAGGCTGATTTCTTCAACCCAAAAAACAATCACTGCGCACGATGCCGGCAGATTGCCAGGAAATTTCAGACTTCAAGTAAAAAACCTGTTTCTCCAGATTATAGCGTTGTCGTTTGGACATGTGTGATTGGTGGGATAACAGTGCTTGGCTTGCTTTTGTATGCAGGAACCGTTCCTTTTTCTGCTGGACCATGCAACGGAGGTGGTTTGATTATGGCACTGGTCCTGTGTGTGATCTGGTTTGTTTTATTTCTCCTGGCATTGTTCGTAGTTGTTTCAGAAACCCATAGAAATCCAAAATAATCTTTCAGTTTCCGAGTTGAGAAAGGCCAATGCCTGACGAATTTGTAATCAAACAGGAAACCCTTCCGGCCAGATGCGAAGTTTGCCATCAGGCTGATTTCTTCAATCCGAAAACCAATCACTGCGCACGATGCAGGCAGATTGCCAGGAAGCTTCAGAACCAATCCCAAACTTCAAACAAAAAAAGCGCACTTTCAATTTTTCAAGTGTTAAAGCGCGTGTTTACCATCGGCGGCGGATCATTCCTTGGGTTTGTATTGCATGTGGAAATGATTTCTCCAACTGGCGGCCCCTGCAATCCAGGGAGTGCGATATTGATCATTCCCATCTTTGGTTTCTGGTGCCTAATATTTATTCTGGGACTGATTGTTTTGCGTCCTCGAAATAGTTCGAAATAACCGTCCGTTTCCACATTGAGCAAAGCCAATGCCTGACGAATTTGTAATCAAACAGGAAACCTTTCCGGCCAGATGCGAAATCTGCCATCAGGCTGATTTTTTCGACCCGAAAACCAATCACTGCGCACGATGTAACCAGAACTTCCAGAGGTTTCCCCCCAGGCAGCTCGTCGAAACCAAAAAGCAATACTCCTCAAGCGCCAAAGATCTGGTATGGTTGCTCACCGTACCTGGAGCATTACTCATCGGGCTTTTGATGTTAGGAGAAGCTTATGATCAGGGAGGTCCCTGCAATGGTGGGCTGATTTTCATTCCCTTGCTTGGACTCTGGATTCTTTCAATCCCCATTTGGATCATTGTCTATGGCGTGTGGAGAGCCTATCATCCAGAATGAGGTTCAACGAAATCCCAATTTCCAAACCAGCGTGCCTTATGTCAGACGAATTTGTAATTAAACAGGAAACCCTCCCGGCCAGATGCGAAGTCTGCCATCAGGCTGATTTTTTTGAACCGGAAACCAATTACTGCGCACGATGCGGCCACATTTCAAGGGGATTTGCGACCAAACGGCAGGCTTTAAGTTTGCAGCAAGCTAGTTCAACCAAAAGAGGGTTGATATGGCTGCTTTCGATCTTTGGCGTTGCTCTCTTTGGGATTTTCTATTATGTAGACCATCTCGCTCCATCGAAGAATCCATGCGGAGGCGGTAAATTGATTATCCTGCCGCTGTTGATGATCTGGGGGTTTTTGTTGTTTTTTGCGCTCTTTGTGTATGTTTCGAGTAGTCCAAATAATTCAAAGTAAGTCAGGAAAAAAGTTTGGTCTATCCTGTTGAGATCAAAAGTTTTCAACCAGTTCCAGCCTGAGAATGGCAGATGTCAGACGAATTTGTAATCAAACAGGAAACCCTCCCGGTCAGATGCGAGGTCTGCCATCAGGTTGATTTCTTTGAACCGGAAACCAATTACTGCGCGCGTTGTTTTGCCGTCCTTGATCATCAGGGAGAAGGTTCCACCTTCCATCAAACACAGTTTGCTCTTTCCAGGTGGCAAGGCTATGCGGTGCTTGGTTCATTGTATGGACTGCCATTTGGCATCCTCGGACTTTTTTGGAGTTTCTCGCTTTTCACCTGGACCTTTAATTTGGCGAGCCTTCTTTTGTTTTTCACCTGTCTGTTGATTGTATTGAGTTCGGTCTTGATTTTGATTGGGCTTGGGATTGCCTGGTTTGTCTCAACCCAAAAACTGATTTCAAAGGACAAAAAATCAGATTGACGCTCAAGTGAGTTTCCCCACTTAACCAATTTTGATTCAACTATTTACGTGAGCGTCAACGCGTTGACACAATTTGGAGTGCGCCGACTTGTCGGCGCTTTGGTTCCGGTGACTTGTCACCGTTGGAATGAAATCAATGAGCGACAAGTCGCTGCATAACAAAGCGGTGACAAGTCACAGCACTCCAAAAGTTAGTACACTCCTTCTTGAACCTGTGATGCAAAAGCCTGGGCACAATTGTCGCGCAAGTTCTGATGGTCAAACCAGTTCCAGTCGCTTCCCGTGTTGTTTTTCATCGTTTGGACGGCCTGCCAGTTGAGTGTTCCCGTTGTTTTGAAGACCGGGTTGAGGATTTCAAATCCTGCCGGAAGCGGATCTACCAGTGCGACATGGTGCCGCCGTGATGGGACAACCATCGTGACGGTGACCTGAACCCGCGCACCGGCTCGAATCTGCCATTCGTTTGGTCCGAGACGTTGCACATCGTCCGGGTTATCTACGGCCTGATATAAACGCGAAATAGCAAAACCTGCGTCTACGGCCTGGGTTTTCAGAGCGTCCAGCCCATATTCAAGCCCAAGCCGGTAATACAATCGGCCCGGCCCGGTTTTGCTCAGGGTAATCGGTTTGGACTGGCTGACTGTTCCCAACGTGTCAAATGGGATCGAAAGCTGATGCGGCCCGGTGGTTCGTCCTTGAAAGGAGTGCGCTCCGGCAAAGTCTTCACCCAGCCAGAGGCGGGCCACAAAGTCCGGTGTCACTGTTTCGTGCATCGAGACGTACCGATCCAACGCCAGCAACACAAACGCGTTTTCCTGCGTGTTGGCCCAGCGACCCTGGGTTTTGTGTGCCAGCAGCCCGCGCACCAGTTTGGGAATCAGGTCACTTTCCGGTTTCACCACCAGCAGTGCTCCGAGCACAATTGCATCGGTTCGGCGATTGGAATGTAGCAGCAGGTGTTCGTCATCAGTGATGGATTCGACAAAGCCGGCTTCAGCATTCGTTTCGGTCACCCGATTGGACAGGTGTTGAATCAGGCGCTGGCATTCACCTCGGGTCTGGTCAGATGCGGCCAGGACCGGCAACACCCACCCAATTGTCTCCAGCCGGAGTGCGCTTAAATCTCTCTCCTCAATCAGTTGTTGGGCGGCCAGTGGGTTTGTGTCACCATTGAAATGACGGACATAGAGTGCATAGGCTCTGACTGCCTGCCTGGCGTCGGGTGGATAGAAATTCGGGAAGGCATGCTCGATGTTTTGCACATAGGCGGCGGCATTCCTCACGAGATTGTCTGAAAGGTTGACGAGCCCTTGTTGTTTGGCACGAATCAGCGCATGCGCGACGTGAACACTCAAAAATGGGTCTGAGTTGCCGTCCTTTGTCCAGAAGGAAAATCCGCCGTCCGCATTCTGCCGGGAACGCAGACGGTTGAGGTCAGCCTGGAAAAAGGCTTCAAACTGTGCTGGTTGTGGAAGATTTGAAATCCCTTTGAATTGTCCCAAAACATCGTTGAGCGCCACCAACCCGATCATTCGTGAGGCAATTTGTTCTGAACAGTCAAACGGATAGTTCGCCAGATACACCGCCGCATCTGTCAAGGACTGGAGCTGGGTTGACGAAAGTGTGAGTTCGAGCTTTCCAGACTTTGGAAGTGTGCCTTCAGGCAGCGAAACCGGGAGTTGAACCGCCGAACCGGTGACTTCGCCATACACGGCGGTCGTCTCAAGCGTGGCTGAAGTATAAATTTTCAATTTCGCCTGGGCGCCGTCACTTTCATTCCCGGCGCTGGCGGCTACGTCAATGATGGCGGGTCCAATCCGAGCAGGAGCGGCTGGAATCCGCACTTCCCGCCGGTCATTGGCTGGAACAATGACCCGTCGCCCGGCACCTTCGGGAAAAGACAGGTACTGAGATCGAACCGCGACCTCAACCGCCAGCGGCTCCGCTTCCTGGTTTTGGATCACAACCGGGAGTTGAAACTGGTCTCCGAGATTGAGAAACCTGGGGGCGGATGGCCGAACCATCAACAGCAGCCGCGTCGTGAGCACTGATTCGCCTTTTCCAAACAAATTGTCTCCAGCCGCCGCAAAAACCAGGATTCGATACCGGGTCAGGTTGTCTGGAAGCTCAATCTCGACGGTTGCCCGGCCCTGATTATTGGTCACAACCGATGGCGAAAATGCAGCCAGCGGCGAAAAATGAGTTCGTAGTCGAATTGGCGGCTGAGAATTTTTTTGCGAAGCCGTTGGCGATGTTTTTCCCCAGCGGGAATCTTCAAGTGGGTTTTCATCTATCGGGAATGCCTCGCTCAAAAGCCAGCCTCCCTCGTCACCTCCAGCCAGCGAGCCACCAGCTCCGGCAGCGCCACGACTCGGTGGACGAAAGGCCACGGCCTGGCGGGGCGCACCTGTCACTTCCTCCAACGAAGCCAACTGAAACCAGTCTCGTGACCGTCGGGTGAAGGTTCCAGCTTCGCGCTTTTGGTAGATCACCTCCAGCGGGTCAACGGGGAAGCGACGAGCAATCAGTGCCAGGATTGCTTCATCAACCACAACCACGGCGCATTCACTTTCGGCAACTGGTTTTCCGGCAGCATCAGTCACATCAATCTCAATTGAAGTTTGGCTCCCCGGAGCAACATGTTCTGCCACTGGTTTGGCCGTAACGGTTAAGCGACGCGATTGAGTCGAGACAGCAAGTTCAACTGTACCACTGGCGTAGGCTGGCTGTTTGGGTACCGAGGTCACTTCCGCCCCCGTTTCATCCCGTCGGAACACTTCACCGACCAGATTGACCTGAAGCGTGATATTTGGAATCTGGCTTTCGTCAATTGGAATCTTGAAAAGTCGGGCTGGCTGGTCGAGCGTGAAGCGTTCGTGATGGATGACCCCTGACCGCTGGATGGTGAGCAATCCTTCCGCCGGGAAAAACGGCGCTTGCAGCAAAAGTTCCGCCGTTTCGCCCGGAGCATACTCTGTGCGATTGGAAATCAGTTTAACGTCTTCTTCTTCGAACTCAGGCAAACGTCCCTGAGTTGAACCCGCAACCCACACTGAAACAACCGTTTGATGAAGTCGGTTTTGATCATCAGCTACGGTTGCCGTGAGCTGGTATTCACCGCTCTGGATTGGTGAAAATTCCCAGGTGACCGGGGTGGCGGCTGAAAGAATCGTGGTGGTCTGGGGATCAACTTCCAGTTGTGTCCAGGCTCCGTCCTCAAATCGCCACTCCTGACGAACAATCTCCAGCCGAATGATCTTTCCCGCCTGTGGGGTGCCATCCAGGTCCGTCACCATACTTTCAAGGGCAAACGATTCACCAGGGAAGATAAATCCCTGCCGTTGCTTGAGCCCAACCACGAGCGAAGCTGGATGAACCAGGATGCTGGTCGAAGCCGATTGCTGTTGCCGGTTGACATCGCTGATGGTGGCTTCGGCGGTGACCACAACTGGCCCCGGCTGGTTTATGCCATCAAAATCAATCTGAACGGTATGGCGGCCCTGGACATCGGTCGAGCCAGTACAGGTCTGATTGTTCGCCGAGGATCTCCACCAGGACGATGATTGCTTTCCAAACCTGAACTCACCCCAGTTGGGCGGATGATACGATCCTTCCATCACTGAAAACTTCCAGCGGGTATCGGCCTTTTTAAGCGGGCCTCCGGCAAAATAGCTGGCTGAAATCGTTGCGGTGGCAGAAGTTCCAACCAGATGTGGACCTTGGGAAGCCGTGAGCTTGAGTTCGTATTCCGGACGCCGAAATTGTTGAATTTCAAAAGAGTGCTGATATTCCGGTTGTTCCACTTCTGCAAAGGTGCTTCCTCGTCGAAAGTGTATCGTCGCCCGCCCAAGGCTGGCAGAAGTCGGCAGCGTCACAGCGGCGTCAAACCCACCAAATACATTGAGTTGGGTTGTTCCATAGGCAATCATCCGCTGCTGACCGTCAAAAATCTGATAGGCCACCGTCTTTCCAGGATTGTGTCCACGGGTAATGTCTCCACCTTTTGCAGGGTCGTACCGACGAATCCAGCCTTTGAAATGGAGTTCTTCCCCAGGTTGATAGAGTCCCCGGTCATCAAACACAAACCAGCGACTTCCTTCCTCACGGTTGCCCAACGCTGTGTAGGTGGCTCCCCATTGCCACCGGTTGCTGTGCACAGAGAGAAGCACCGTGTCGTCTCCCTGGCGAAGAATCACAAACGGATCTTCGGTTTGGCTCTGATCTTGATAAGAAATCGTGGCCAGTCCCTGGTGGTCAGTCAGGCCGGAACGTCGGGGCGGAAACAGAGTCACGGTCGCACTGGCAATGGGTTGGCCATCAATCAGAGAATTGGCCCACACGAGCAGGCCATCCTCATCGGCAATCACATCAACCGCCAGATTGGTGGCTTGAAACCAGATGATTTCAGGTTTGACGTCCGAAGTGAGTTGGACGCCGACTGGCTCAACGACCAGAACGACGTGCCCAATGCCGTTGACCAGCCCTGGGTTGACATCTATTTCGGTGAGGGTATTTTCAGAAGCCTCCGGCTGGTGGATTGGTATGGTTCGATCAAAAATCAGTTTGCCGGGAGGTGCGATGGTTTTTGACCCGTTAATTTCGTCCAACTGGGTGGAGCGATACCATTTGTAATCAGGCCAGTCTTCAGGTTGAACCTGAAATAACCGCGCCCTCAGTTTGGGAATTCCCTGTGAAGAAATGTCACATCTTCGCTTTCCAGCCGGGTCCAGAACCACCAAATCTGAATATGGCGAATACAAAAAAGCCTCAGGGTTGCCAAAGTTGAGTTTGATGTTGCGTGGCTTGCCCAATGTTTGCCCGAAACGATCAACCAGATTGGCCGAAAACCGAAAGGTGTAGCCCGTGTTCGCCTGAAAATCGCCGTTAAACACAACTGAACTGCCGGAAACTGAGACTTCCAGATTCGCTGGTTTTGGCGTCACGGTTGCCATATCCGGCGTGAATGCCTTCTCGTCAAGTTCATTTGAGAATTCAAAGGGTAGCCAGTTACTGGGCGGGCAGTCTGATGCTTCGTGACAGGGATGGGAAACCAGTCGCAATCGTCCTGGAGTCTTGAAAGAAAAGGTGGCATCGCGGGTTGTTTCCAGTGGACCTTCAGCCGATGGAGCACCGCGTTTCAATCGAACCGTAATTTTTGAATCAACTGGAAGGCTGTTGACTGGCTGAACTGCGATCCAGCGTCCTGGTGTGGCTGATTCAACTCGCTGCGAAACATCTTCATCCTGAGCCAGTTGTTCGGGTGTTACCACCTGGACGGCAAACGGTTGGTTTCCAGCTTCGAGCGACAGGGAGCGAAGCACCGCCTGAGGATCAATGCGTTGGTCGAATTCAAGCAACACCACCGGCTGGAATGACGTGGCAGCCTGTGTCGGAAACGATGTTTTCACCTGGAGCGGCGGTGTTTGAAAGGTCCATTCGGTAGGTTGTTCCAGTTGATGACCAGTCACCGAACGAACTCCCGCCGGAATCGTGGCTTGAAAGAGGGTGGCCATCGGAAAGCGTCCGGCTTCAGGTTCAAAGATCAGCGTCTGGGTGCCAACCCACCGCCAGCGTCCTGGAGGCTGCGGCTCAAGTTTCACAACTGACTGGATAGTTTGCATGTCAGCCAGTCCGGATAGCGCCGCCATCGGCTGGGAAAAATGAACCGTGAGCGAGCGGGAAAATTCAACCGCCCCGCGTGGCGAAACCCGTTCGACTTCGAGCGGTCCAGTTGGAGTGGTGTCTGGCCGCTCAAGCGTTATTCCAGATGAAAATTCAGTCTTGACGACGGTGGCTGACACCGGGAGCGGCAACGCTTTTTCTGATACCAACACAGTTTCTGTTTTGGGGTCGAGTGGAGTTTCAGGCGGCAACCGGTCAAGGAGGTGTCTGGTGCGAACCGGATCAAGTTGTTCAACCGGGGGCAAACCCGGCTCAGCCTGGAGTGGCGGCGGTTGGATTTCCCGAACTCGATATTTGAGTTCCAGTGCCTGTTCCTCCTCTTTAGAGGTTCTGGCACGGCTTGAATATTCTGAGTGAATTGGTTGGAGATGCCAGCATAGTGCTCCACACCCAATCACGATCCAAACCCCAATTGACAGACCAAAGCGATGTATTTTTTGCATGAGAAATTTTGGAGCGCGCCGACCTGTCAGCACTTTTTCAATCCAACGCATCAGTCAGTACCATTCACGTGAGCCAATTGTCGTGAACGGTCAAAATGAATTACACGGTGCTGGTGACCCTACACCGCGACTGTATCCATAACTCCGGGCCACTCGCTCAGTTGAAATTTCAATCAAGTTTGATAGAGAGGACCATTTGGAACGTTGGGATTGATCCTCTAACTGGACAATTGTTCTCTGAGAAAGAATCAGGCTATCACTCCCTTTTTGAAATACAAAAAACTGAGTTTCATCATTGCGGCTACGGGATTGAAAAGAAACCTGCCCTTTCGAATCTGTTTTTTGGCAAATTGCTCTTGGGAAAAATGTTACTTGAGTAGCTGCCAGAGGTTTTCCATCGAGAAGAGAGTGAACCTCAGCTACAAATTGTGATCGTTCAAATGTGAGTTCTCCTGCCAGGTGGGTTGCCTGGACCCAAACGGCCTGTTTCAATTCCGTGGGTTCTGTGAGGATAGTTCCAGCCGGTTGTATCAGTATGACCCGGTGTCCAAATCCAGTTGCAAACGCGCGGTCAAGCTGAATCAGCGTTTGCTTTAAATCATTGACCTGTCCACCGTGGGTCTTTACCTGCTGAGTTTCAAGTAACCTGCCTGGCGGAGATGGAAGATCAGGGATAGATTCGTTCCAGATGCTGGACGTAAACCGTTCAAAAGAAGGCCAGTCAGACGGGGTGACCTCAAATATTTGGACCTGGACTGCTTCCAGGCCGCAGGAATAGATTGGGAGTTGCGCTTTCTGAGTTGGGTTGAGCGTTGCAAGCCCATAAAATGGGAGATAAAGGTAGGGTTCATTTTGACCGACCTGGAACGTTACTGTCGCCGGTTGTTCCAGAAACTGGCCATATACATCGCATAACTCTGGCGAGATGGTTACCTGATAGGAGGTTTGTTCGGGAACACCACAACAAATCATAATTTCATGATTGGTCGGGCGAATTGTAATTCCTTCAACTGGTGGGGAAATTGTAACCATATCTGGTCTAAATGATTTTTGATCAATGTTATTTGAGAACTGAAGTATCCACCAATCCATGGGGTCGCAAGACGTTCCTTCGTTACAGTTCCAATAAACCAGCCGCATCGGGCACGCCTTGGAAGTGGCAGGTGATTGCGCCTGGACAGCATTCGACATTGTTGGCGGTGGCATCCATAATCCAGATGTTGGTTGAGATAGAAGCAAAATCCCAATCCAGGTCACGTACTTTACCCATTTTTGAAACATACCCTGTCCTTTCAAAATTTGGAGTGCGCCGACTTGTCGGCGCTTTCCCATACCACGACGTGTCGTGGTCAAATCTGTGCATGGTCAAAAGTTCCAGCGACAAGTCGCTGAGTAACAAAGCTGCAACAAGTTGCAGCACTCCAAAGAAATATTTAGAAGCTTGTCTCTCCAATCCCAAACTGATCATTTCCAGCGGCGGCAATCACAATGATGCGGTAGCGAGTCACGTTTTCTGGCAAGGTCAGCGAAATTCGGGATTGACCACGTTTGTTTGTGGTGACTGTCGGAAAAAAGGCTACCAGTGGCGAGTCAAACTCCAGGTACTCAGCCGGGAGTGACCAGGATGAAGCTTCACTGGCAATAAATGGCCCTGGCCAGTCCAAAATCAGATCAAGTTCGGATGGCGGTTCACGGTAAGGGATAAAGGGTGGAGGAAAACAATTCCAGTCTTCTGAATCTTTTGGACGACGCTGCATTTTGTTCCAGAGCGTCCGCTTCCAGTTCTGATAGGGAGCACACTTCGCATTGTTTCCCGGTGGCAATGAGCCTGGTTGATCAAACGGGAAAAGATTCACCGTCTGTCGTGAATGGAAGAAATAGGAATTTGAACCCCAGAGCTGGAACAGATGCTCCAGCGGGTGAGAAATCGGAAAATCCGGGGTGGTTCCACGGGAAGCATCCATCACCAGGAACGCACATTCGGCCTGATTCACTGGACGACCTTGTGCATCACGGATTTCCACATCCACAACGGCTGATTTTTCAGAGATCACATGGTTGTTCTGATGGGTCACTGTCACCGAAAGCTTTTGGTGAACTGGTTCAACATCCAGCGTGAGCCGTGTGGTGGCAAAGACCGGACGCGGTGGGAGTTTCGGCTCCGGCTGGCTCTGATGTCGTGATGTCGTGCCGACCAGATCCAGCACAATGTTCAGCGTCGGAACATTGGCTCGGGTGACCGGAATTGTAACGACTCCTGACCGTGAGTTCAGGAAAATACGACGGGACTCCAAAACCCTGCCGTTTGAAACTGTCAACCGTCCTTCTGCCGGAGCAAATGGGGCTTCAATTTTGATTTCCGCAATGTCTCCGGGGCGAAAAGCAGGTTTGTTTGGGATGGCTGTGATGCGTTCCGGTTCCAGGTACTTCATAAATCGGTTTTGAGCTGTACATTCACCCAGTTGAAGAAAAACAATCTCACTTCTGTTGATTCGGCCCTGATCGTCCCAAACCTGGGCGATCACACGATAAAGCCCATTTTCAGGGGCTGGCACCTTCCAGAGAACCGGATGGTCGGCTGAGAACAGGGTTTCCTGATGGACCAGTTTCTCTGACGCTGACGCCCGAACTGCAAAAATGGTATCCAGTCGAAACACGTTCAGCTCAATTTTTTGATTTGGCTGTGCGACACCATCCAGGTCAGTCACAATAAGTTCAACCGGGTAGTCTTGCCCTCGTTCTGCAAAATTCCAGGTGCTGCGTAGTCCGACATACCGGGTTGACGGATGAACCAGGAACTGGGCTTGTCCAGCGTGGGTACTTCCAAACTGGTATCCTTGCCAGTTGGAAGGTGAAAATGGCTGACTTTGAGCCGTAAGCTTGCGTTGGGTTCCCTGCACCTGTGATTTCGGTGGCGTATCAACAAAGACGTTAACGGCTGGTGGAGGACTACTTTCGATCTGAAATGAATGACTGGTGTGGAGCAGGGAATCTTCTCCCTTTTTGACTTGAAGTTCGAGCGCAAAATGAACCGACCCAGCCCCAGGGGAGCAGGCTCTCGGCAATGGAAACTGGCAATGGAAGCCGCCGAGTTTGGTCAAAGTTGTAATGCCAGATGTCAGTTCATTCCCTTTTGAGTCAATTGCCCGAAACTTCAACCGTTTGGCAAAGTGGGGAATATTTTTGAGTCGTTGGTTAGAACGGAAATCAGCACTCCGAACCCAGCCTTTGATCGTAACGGTTTCTCCTGGCTGATAACCCCGGCGATCATGAACGATGTACCAGAGCGGAATCGGGACGTTTGGGGTAGAAATTGACCAGTTTTGAGGCTCAAAATCCAGGTATTGAACTTCAATCACAAGCACGCTATCCCGACCTTTTTCAACCAGAAGCGTTCCACGGCGTGCAACTGATTTCTTTGAAAGCTGGATGCTGGTTTCTCCGTGGCTGTTGGTTTGAGAAGTAAACCCTTCTGGGAGCATGGTGACCCGAGCCTGAGAAACCGGTTTTCCAGTGGTAAGTTCATTGGCCCAAATTCTCAATTGAGTCACTTCCCAGGTTACATCTGCTGCCAGATGGGTGACTTGTATCCATAACAAGTGAATTTTGGGTCGGTTAGAAGGCTCAGGCTCCTGAACCACTGCCAGGATATGCCCGGTTTTTTCTGGAAGTACTGCATTCAGGTCAATTCTGGTTTCAACCAGCCGATCCGGGTCAGGGTGAGGAACCAGTTGCAGCGTACTTTTCAACCATCCCGGAGGTGCAGAAGGGGTTTCGTACCTCGCCTGTTGCTCGTGTAAGGCAAGATACGCATACCAGTCTGACGGTTTTACCTGATAAAGCTGAATGGCAATGGTTGGGATGTTCACGGTAAACACCGGAAGTTCAGGGGGGCCAAAGGGATCGAGGGTGAGTAACACTTCCGTGGGAAACCAGAAACCCGCTTCTTCCGGTCTAATTATGACGTGAAATGTTTGGGCCTCACCAAGCGTCTGCCCATGGATGTCACAAATTTCAGGCGAAAGTGTGAGGGTGTATGTCGTTCGGTAGAGGAACTTCCCGTCAATTTTAATCTGGCTTTGGTTCAGCTCGATGGTTTCTCCTTCCAGATCTGGTTGAATACAAACCATTTCCGGTCGAAAACACTGTTCATCCAGCGGGTTGGAAAAGGAGATAATTTTCTTCAAGGATCCTGACCAGGCGGTTTCTTCTTCGATTCTTTCATAAGCCCTGAGGGGCGAAATCGTCTGAAATTCCAATTTTTTAGGATGGGGGGATGAGGGCAAATCTTGCCCGGACTGACTGCTGATTGAAGATGAATCTTCGGGAGGTTGAGGGCATCCGGGGCTCAGCCGGAACCGCAGTCCTGGCTCAGATTGAGGTTGAGTTATTTGAGCTACTCCCAACGCCGAACTGGCCAAGACAATTCCCAACCAGCAAACCACCATCGCTAAAAGAGAGTTTTTCATAGGCAAAAAGAGGCCGGACGCTCAAGTGAGTTTCCCCACTTAAGCCATTTCTATGCAGTTATTTACGTGAGTGTCAACGCGTTGACACAATTTGGAGTGCGCCGACTTGTCGGCGCTTTGGTTCCGGTGACTTGTCACCGTTGGAATGAAATCAATGAGCGACAAGTCGCTGCATAACAAAGCGGTGACAAGTCACAGCACTCCAAAAGTTAGGCATAACAAAGCGGTGACAAGTCACAGCACTCCAAAAGTTAGTCGTGAACCACGACGAGGTCGGTCTGGCTTCGGCCAAAGGTCTCAGGTGAATACATTTCTTCGGCTTTCGCCGGTGGCACCAGGAATTTTCCCGGCGTGGTCGCCACGGCAAAAAAGCTGTAGGTGTAGACGCCTTCTGAAAGCGAAGCTGTGAACGCTTCGGCCCGGTTGTCGCGCAGGTTTTGATGGTCAAACCAGGAACGTTGCCACCAGTTCAATCGGGGTGGGTCTTCGTCATCTGGAAGTCTCGGCGTGGTGGCCAGCGCCGGATTCAAAATCTCCAATCCAGCCGGGAGCGGACAACTGAGCGCAACGTGAGCGCGGCGGATGGGCGCCACCATCCTGACCGTGACTTTGACCCGCGCTCCAGCCCGGATTTGCCATTCGGTGGCGGAAATTCGTTTCACATCGGCTGGATCGTCAACCGCGCTGTACTCACGCGAAATGGTAAATCCTGCTTCCACGGGGTTGAGCATTATTTCTTTCGGTGCGTAACTCAGACCCAATCGGTAATACATCCGGCCCGTGCCGTCTTTGTTGAGCAGAATAGATTTCGTTTCGCCGGGCACACCAACCTGATTCAAAGGAATGCCAAGCTGATGCTGGTCGGCAGTTCGGCCAGCGAAGCGATGTTCTCCGGCAAAGGTGTCGCCCAGCCAGACGCGGGCCAGAAAGTCAGGGGTTTGTTGTTCAAAGGTTGAGAAATAGCGTTTGAGTGCAAGCAGGACAAAGGCGTTTTCCTGGGTGTTTGACCACCGACCGTTGATGCGATGGGCCAGCAGTCCCCGAACGAGTTTGGGAATCAGGTCGCTGTCTGGTTTGACCGAAAGTAGTGCATCGAGGATGACCGCATCGGTGCGGCGGCTGGAATGCAAGAGCACCTCAGCACCATCGGAATAAGATTCGACAAAGCTGGCGGCGCCAACGGTTTCAGTGACGCGGTTGATTAGAACCCGAAAGATCGCGTTCTGTTCCGACTTTGTAGCTGGATTTGTGGCCAGCACAGGCAATAACCAGCCAATGGCTTCGATGGGGAGGAAAAAGACTTAAAAGTGGATTAGCAAATTTGATCCCATTTTTTTGCAACAACAAATAGGGTCAAGTGGCGAAGATTTTCAGTCGCCACCTCAACATTGTATCCCTGACCTGCCAGTGAATTGGCCTGGGCACAAAGGATCATGTCAGCATCCAGTTTACAATCATCGGTTGTCTGCTTTCCTTGCTTTCGGGCATCAGCCCAATACTGAGCAGCCTTTTTCATCACTTTTGAATTGATGGGAAGATAGAGATGGTAACCAATAAACTCATCTAATCGCTTGATACCATTTGTTTTATTGCCTCTGATAAGTTCACGTCTTAGCTCATAGTCGCATATTTCAGGAACGACAATCGTGATTTGGTTTAGTACAAGAGATTGAACCCACTCACTCATTTTCACTCGGAGATCAGTTTGTTTTGGGTTTGTAACTTCACTCAAAATAGAGGTATCAAAAAGGACATAACGGTTCATGAAAACAGTTTTTCTCCTTCAGCGCGATCTCGATCTAATTCTCTTTTTAGATAATTCAGCGTTTCTTGTTGCTCGGTTCCTTCTTCAGATTCCCAGTCCTTTATTTTTGCAATCAGTTTATCGTATCCAACCTTCTTGGGCGGTATGAGTCCAGCTTCATTTTTGGCAAATGGGTCTTGTAGCGGCTCAACCAAAGTGATGAAGCACCGTTTGAAACCTTTTTGAAGCGATTCCTCTTTGACCGCAGAGAATGAATCCCCAACTGCAACTAATTCACCTTCCTGGATGGCAACCCATTTACCCAGGTAATCGGAACGGTTCTTTTTCAACCAGGTCCGATTAAGTATCCACTCAAGCCGTTCAATAGATTTTTTTGTAGCTAAATCAAGTTTGCTTAACTCAGTTTCAAAATTTGAAGACTTTGGCTGGGAATACAAGTGCCCAGTGTCTCTACGGACACAAAGAGATGGTTGAAGTTTCCCTCCACAATCCTGAACTTCCTTAATCGAGTAAGGCACGAGCCAAAGGTCTACATCATCTGCTTGTTGTTTCCGAGGTTTATGAATCGCAACCGGGCAATCAATCTTTTCACATAAAGAAAACATCGCGGATTCCATTGCCTCAGCCCCAGTTATTTTGCCCATCATTGGAGACAACAGAAGTTGTGCCAGTTCTTCTGGTTCTTCAGCGAGCAGTTCTGCAAAAAGTTGGTCAAGGATTGGTTTAAAATCTGTAGTATCCCGCAAATGTTGCATTCCTAACCCCAGGTTTGATCTCAAGCAAATTGGGCAACTCTTTTTCTTTGTTTTGATAGCTTTATTTAATTTTTTTAGGTTTTCAATTTGGGCAGAGAAAACGGTAGTGAGTATTCGAATATTCGATAACTTCTGGTCAAATAACCAAATCCCGAGAGATTCAAAGGCTAAGTTCTCCGTTTTTTTCCCTTGAAATTTTGAAACATCAATCAGCAATGGCAACTGTGCCGTTGACTGAATTGTGTTCGCTTCAATAAAAACGACTTTGTTAATGATGAGCCTAAAGAGGGTATCAAGGGCCAAAATATGAGTTAAGTTAATTGACTTAGGGAGTTTGAGGGTTGTGTTTAAAGCTTTTTCAATAAAAAAGGCTTTTCGGAAAAATCGTCCTAATCTTAAAACTTTATCTCTGATTGAGTTGTGAACAGGATCAATGCTTCCTTCAAGAATGATAATCCCTTCGTTGGTTATTAACTTCAGCCCGTTTGATTGAGTAAGGAACCAAAAGAAGCGGGTAAATAAAATTCCAGCCAAGGGGGAATTTCCATTAGTAACTATCTGGAATTGAGAATTTTCCACTTTTAAGGTGGTATCAACTTCAAATACAAGGCGAGGCCACTCATTCCCAAGTAAAATATCTATTTTTTGTTTGTTGTGGGCTGATTGGACAAAAACAACCTTCACTGGAAACTTTGTTGCTGTTCCTTCAAGCTCCAAAAAACCAAAAAATTGATGGTTGCTGGCTAAGGGAACCATCTTAAGCAACTGCTCAAAGCTCAGAAAACCACTTTCTTGCTGGACCTCAGAAAATTTGATCCCTTCCAGTACCCTCAGGTTCTGAATCGAAGTGGAACGATTTCTGAAATATCCTCCAAGATTATTGGCTAAGGGGGTTTGATCTTTTTCGAATGAAGACAAATCGAAGCCCAATATTGGAGCTGACAGAACAGAATGAGTAGAAGGCGAAGCAAGCTCAGATATTACCGACATAGTCATGCTCCATCAAATTTCAAAAACTAAAACAATAAAAATCCCAAAAGTGTGAACCAGTTGAGGTGTTTAAAACAAATGCAAACCGCTGAAACTCAATTCAAAAGGCAAATGAATTGTCCCCAATTTGGAGCAAGCAAGCAAGCAAAAGAAGCCCTCACCCTCCAGAGAATCGTACCTTGATATTTGAGCAGGATCATTTTCGACCTTCCCAGCGCCATTTCCCTGGAGGCTGCGGAGTCAGCTTGACCGGCACTGGCTGGTTGGAAAGTTCGGCCAGCGACGTCAGTGCCACCATTGGCTCTGAAAACGTCACACTCACGTTTGGTGCCAGTTCGACGGCGCCTTCAGGGCGAAAGCGTTCGACTGTGAACGGCACGTCAGGTCCTGATACCGTTGATTTTGATGAAGCTGGAAAGGCTGGATTCCCTGAACCTGATGGTTGAGGCGGTTTGGGCTGGTTTTTGGGAAATTGAAAAGCCGGCTGTAGCGGTTCGGAAGCGTTTGAAAGCTGCGGAAGTCGCTGTAACAAACTTTCGGTTTGTGCCGGAGTGAGTGGCGAGGGAATCAGCCGGGGTCTGGTGATAACTGAAGGCGCGGATACCTGACCTTCCCGGATTTTGATTTTCAAGCCGATTTCTTCTCCGGCCTGGGATTGCGGGCTGGTTGATTCCGGTTGAGAAGCGAACGGCACAACTGAAGGTGAAGCAAATTCCCACGTTGCAACCGCAACCAAAAACGCAAGTATCCAGAGCTGGTTTTTCAACATCCGCATGAAGGATTCCTCTCAGGTGGTGGTTATTTTTGGGCTACCGACACCAGATGGTCATTTTGTGGCGAAGTACAAGCCCACATAGAAAAGAATGAAAAAAAATCTAATACCCTTACCGCCCGGAGGGCGACGGAGAGTAGCCGGTGGTCGCGCAGCTTTGGGCGCTACCACCGGACACTGTTTGCCCAAAGGTTTTGCACCCGGATGGGCGCTGGACCCAAAGCGGCGCCACCTGCTTTCTCTGTTCAAACGAGGCCCTCTTTTTCCGGCGCCCATCCGGGCGCGAAGCAGAAGCCGACCGATGACCGGAGGGTGCGCCGCAAAGCCGGCTGCCCTCCGGCTACTTTCCACCGCCCTCCGGGCGAAAACCGATTTGATTTGATCAAAGAACCGAAATCCCATCCCCATTTATGACGACTTGTGCTAAGTGGTTGAGGTATATGCTTTCACCAGACTCGAAGCCTTCAACTCCGGGCCTGATACACGAACTGGAAGATGGTATCTGGTTTGTCAGGTTAATTCAGTTTTTCAGCTTTAATTACACCACTATCCAGTGTCATTTGACTGATACCGCTTTTCAGCCAAAAGTTCAGTGTATTGTCTTGAGATGAGCAGTTTGAAATCAGGTTCTGGTCTGGCCAAAAAGACCAGGATCTTGAGGCAACACAGAGTTTTTTGCCAGGAGCAAATGAATGAACACAATGTGGCCTAAAATTCTTACAAACCTGGTCGGTCTGGTCGGAGCCATCGTCCAGATTGGGTGGATTGTTCACCAACTGGTCAATTGTTACCCGTACAAAATGATGTCGTCCCCATCGGCGGGATTTTACGCATGGGTGGCTTGTGTAGGAGCTTTGGTTGTGCCCCCGATTGCAGGGCTGGCTGGCTGGTGGCTTTCCAAACGGGATATTTCGGTCATTCCGGCAATCTGGTGGCTTTTGACACCGCTCGGAATGCTGGCGGTTTTTGCCATAGCCCACTGGGTTGGCGGCGTGGATATGAACAATACCGGGAATTTTGACCATCTGACCCCAGCCGCTGTCTTTTCAGAATTTGTTCAACAGGCGTTGTGGCTGGCCGTGGATGGCGTTGGCGCCGGTGCGGTCAGTGGAATTGGTCTCTGGATTGTTGTTCGATATGTTTGGGTGAACCCGAAGGTTTTGGACGATAAACCAAACCTGAGATAGGGTGCAGTGGAACATGAATGCGCGATTTTCAGCACATAGATGCTCCATGGAGTTTCCCCACTTAACCAAATTTAATTCAACTATTTACGTGAGTGTCAACGCGTTGACACTTTTGAGAGAAAGGCGCCCAGTGTGGTTTAGTCGTCAAGATGAAGATTTCTTAAAACATCCTGAGCAACACGAAAGCCGTCCTTTACCAGCAGATCATGTTCAGCATAGTGAATTCCAGTGATGGTTCCGGCTTGATAAACCAGTTCTTTGAGTTGCGGAGAGACTGTGCTGGACGGCTCAATGAGCGTATTTCCATCTTCAATTTCTGTGGCCAGAAACAAGAACTCACAACTTAGCTCCTGGCTGATATTTTCCTGAATGTATCGGATTCCACAAATTGGATATTGATTTTGAGTGATCAGATCCATTACCTGCGAATCATTCAGAACGCGAATATTCGACTTCTGACGAAGCCGCGTCACCAGGGTACTTCGTCTCAGGTTCAGTCGAGGCTGAGGGCACACAATGATGACTTCGGAAGCGAAATCAGCCACGATCAATGCCTGTTCAAGTGCCCAGTCTCCGCTTCCAACCACTACGACCTTTTTTCCGCGGCAGAAATAAGCATCTGACCAGGTACACCAACTCACTGAATATCCATGCAATCGTTCAATTGCTTCTTTCGATGGTGGGTAAGCAAATGGCGGGCAAAGATATGGACAATAAATAAGCGTTTGTGCGGTGTATTCTATTGGAGATGTGTCACTTTTGAGTAAAAAACGAGATCCCTGGTATTCAATCATCCAGCAGCTACTTGACCCTCCCCAATAGCTTATCTGGTGCTGTTGATAGAGGTGATCCATTAAATACCAAAATTCGAAGCCTTTCATCTCAGTCGAATTGAGAGGCGTGGGATCAATTGAGAGCAGTCCCGGAATTGAACGTTCTTCGGGCAACTCCGCGACTCCCACCGAAACACCTCGTTCAGCCAGCTTTTGGGCAGCGGCTATCCCGGTTAGGTTATTGCCTAAAATGATGACCTGAAGATTCATTTTTACCCATTGCCTTTCCAGTAACTGGGGTTGTCAGAACCCATCCGCTATTCGTCAGTCACTTTAATAATCTCGGTCTGGCTTCGGCCAAAGGTTTCAGGTGAATACATTTCTTCAGCTTTGGCCGGTGGTACCAGGAATTTCCCTGGTGTGGTCGCCACGGCAAAAAAGCTGTAGGTGTAGACGCCTTCTGAAAGCAAAGCCGTGAACGCTTCGGCCCGGTTGTCGCGCAGGTTCTGATGGTCAAACCAGGAACGTTGCCACCAGTTCAACCGGGGTGGTTCTTCGTCATCTGGAAGCCTCGGCGTGGTGGCCAGCGCCGGATTCAAAATCTCCAATCCAGCCGGGAGCGGACAACTGAGCGCGACGTGAGCACGGCGGGCGGGCGCCACCATCCTGACCGTGACTTTGACCCGCGCTCCAGCCCGGATTTGCCATTCAGTGGCAGAAATTCGTTTTACATCGGCTGGATTGTCAACCGCACTGTACTCACGCGAAATGGTAAATCCGGCTTCCAGTGGAGGGAGCATCACTTCTTTCGGTGCGTAGCTCAACCCCAGCCGATAATACATCCGACCCACCCCGTTTTTGCCGAGCGTGATGGATTTCGTTTCGCCAGGTTTTCCCACCTGATTCAAAGGAATTCCAATCTGATGCTGGTCGGCAGTTCGGCCAGCGAAGCGATGCTCTCCGGCAAACGTGTCATGCAGCCAGACCCGAGCCAGAAAGTCAGGTGTTTGTTTTTCAAAGGTTGAGAAATAGCGTTCGAGCGCGAGCAGGACAAAAGCATTTTCCTGGGTGTTTGACCAGCGACCGTTGACGCGATGGGCCAGCAGTCCCCGGACGAGTTTGGGAATCAGGTCGCTGTCAGGTTTTACCAAAAGCAGCGCGTCGAGGATGACTGCATCAGTGCGGCGGTTGGAATGCAAGAGCACGGCGGCCCCATCGGAATAGGATTCGACAAAGCTGGCGGCACCAGCAGTTTCGGTGATGCGGTTGCTCATCACGTGCAGCAGGGCGCTGAGTTCCAACTTTGTATCTGGATTTTTAGCCAGCACAGGGAGCAACCAGCCAATGGCCTCGATAGGGAGTTTGTCAGCACCAGTTTCCTTGACCAGCTCCCTGGCGGCGCCAGCATCGCTATCACCAGTCAAATGCCGAACATACAGCGCATAGGCCAGCAACGTTTGGCGTGACTCAGGGCTGTATTCTTTTGGGATGTGATCTTTGATCTTCGAAAGGTAGTCTTTGGAACTTCCCAGCAAAAAATGAGGGACGGTATACCCTTTTTGTTTGGCTCGAATCAGGGCATGGGCCACGTGAATGCTGAGAAACGGCAGCGGTTTTTCACTCCGAGACCAGAACCCAAATCCACCATGAAGGTCGTGAACTTTTTCAAGCTGGTCGAGGTCAGCCGCGACCTGTGTTTGATATGCTTCCGGGGTTGGCCGGCCCAGTGCGCGAAGTTCGGTCAATACTTCTTGCAAGGCTGTAATGGCCAGAATTCGAGATGCAATCTGCTCAGTACAGCGATAGGGATAGTCCATCAGGTACAACACGGCATCCGTCAGCGTCTGGAGTTGGGTTGAGGAGGTTGTCATTTCAAGCTGACTGAATTCAGGTCGAGCATCGGTGGGAATTGTCAAAGGCAATTGAATCGTTCCTCCCTGGAGTTCCCCATAGGTTGCAACGGCTTCGGTCATCGTGGGCGGTTTCACCGGAAACGATCCGCTGGCAGCATCACTGGCCAGGTCTGAACTGGCCACGACCTGGAAAAAGACGGCGCCTGTGGTTTGTGGAATAGCTGGAAATCGAACTTCAACCCGGTCATGAGCTGGAACCAAAACCATGTGCCCGGCACCCTGGGGAAAATTCATCTGCCCGGATTGGATGGCCACTTTGATGTGCTGAGCCTGGTCGGTTTGATTGTGGATCGTCACCGGAAGTTCAAACTCATCACCGAAGTTGAGAAATCGTGGCGCCGATGGGCGCACCATCAACGGAAGCCACGTCGTGATGGTTGATTCACCTTTGCCAAAGCATTTTTCGCCGTCAGTTGCCAGGGCAATTACTCGATACCGGGTCAGGTTGTCAGGCATGGTGACGGTGACCACCGCTTTGCCGTCGGCATCGGTCACCACTGACGGGGCAAAAACCGCCAGCGGATCAAAATTGGACCGCAATGGAATTGGTTGTGCTGACTGGTTTGGGGTGGCGATAGCATCTTGGGCCAGACCAGACTGAGGTCCCGCTTCACGATTTTTGCTTGAGGATTCTTCCGTTGTGATCCGAGCCTGACGCTTGAGCACATACGACGTGATCGGGAGAAACCGATCAGCCGCGGGCCTGACCTGTAACAGGCTGGTGATATCAGTTGTTAATTCTGATTCCGAGGCTCGCCGAATTGAATCACGAAGGGTTTGAAAATTACTTCCGAATAACTGGTCACGATGCATCACCTCGACTGGATCCTGAATTTCACCGTTGACCAGTGCCAGTATGGCTTCATCCACCACCGCAACCACACATTCACTCTCCGGAACTGGTTTCCCGGTATGGTCCCGGACTTCCAGATTGATGGTGGTCGCTGACCCCGGTGCAAGCTGGTCAACCAGTGGTTTGGCGGTGACAGAGAGGGTACGGGAGCGCGACGAGACCGGAATCTCAATCCAACCGGTGGCAGAGATTGGGCATTTGGGAAGCTGGAACAGTTCGGTGCCATCTTCATCGGCTCGAACCATTTCGCCACGCAGGTAAACCGAAACGCGAATGGCTGGAATGAAGTTGTCTTCAAGTGGAACGTGCAGCACCTGGGATAACTCATTGAGTTCGATGGAGTGATAGGTGATGATGCCGTCCCGTTCGACGGTCATCATACCCTGGGCTGGGAGAAATGGTGAATTCACCAGAACGTGGGCCGTTTCACCCGGCTGGTATTCCTTTTTGTCAGGGATGAGTTCAAATTCCAGGTCGTTAACCCAGTTGGTAAAGTGTCTTTTTTCACGCGAAACCCAGACCGAAGCTTCAGTTTCAGACGGACGGCCCTGATCGTCAACCACGCGGGCTCTGATGACATATTCTCCTCCTGCCGTTGGGGTAAAGCGCCAGATGACTGGTGTTTGATCGGTTGTGATCTGGCCTGTTCCCTGGATTTCCTCAGTTTCTTGCCAGAGCCCAAAATGGTACGACCGTTGAATTCTGAAAACCTGAAACTGAACGGTTCTTGCAATTTGTGCCACGCCGTCAATCGTTGTGACGATGGTTTCAATTTCAAATGGTTCGCCTGGGGTAGAAAAAGATCGTCTTGGGTTGAGACCGACATACTGTGTGGCCGGATGGACCAGAAACTGGGTTGAATTGTAAATTTGCTGGCGGTTGACATCGGCCACGGTGGCTTCAACCTGGACCAGGGTTGGGAATGGCGGGTTGACACTCTCGAAATCAAGGTGGAGCTGATGCCTGCCCAACCCATCTGTTTTTCCCGTAAATGATTGTTCGTTTTGAAATTCCGGATAGGTTACGTCCCACCAGGGATGCCATTTTCCAAAGGTGAATTGATCCCAGTTCGGTGGCGTGTAAGAGGTTTCCGAGGTGGCGATGGTCCACCGAACCTCGGCCTCAGATAAACCATTCCCCGAAAAATACGTTGCCTGGGCCACGAGTTCGGCTGAACTGCCAGCCATCTGAAGTGGCGCTGGCGGCTGAATCGAAACTTGAAATTCAGGCCGGCGGAATTCTTCAACCTGAAAGGAATGCCAGTGAGTCTGGCGGCCCACGTTCGCTTGCGCCTCTGGCAAGACGATTTCAAAATAAATGCGTGCCAAACCCAGTACGGTTGATTCTGGAAGCCGGAATTTCCCATCAAATCCGCCAAACCGGTTTGTCGTCAGATGGCCAGTCGCCACTGTATTGCCTATTAAATCTTTCACTTCAAAGCTGAGTGGTGTGGGTTGGGTGCTTATCCCGATGATATCTCCGCCAGGTTTACTTTCGATAGCTCGGATCCAGCCTTTGAAGTGGACTTCTTCCCCTGGGCGGTAGATCAAACGGTCATCAAAAACAAACCAGTTGAGCCTTTTCTTCAGCGGCTTTCGAAACCAGCCATCTTTTTCAATCCCTGAAAAGAACCGTCCCTGTAAAAGAGCGCTGTCTGTTCCATGTCGAACTACCAGATACTCGGCAACCGTGCCAGATTCCGGGGTCGGCAAAGGAAGTTCCATCAAGGCGACTCCGGTGTGATCGGTTCGGATCCCTATTTGTGATGGGAAGAGTGTCACCAGCGCATTGCCAATCGGTTTTCCATTTTGAAGCTGGCTGGATGTGATCAAAAGGTGAGTCGGGTCTTGAAGTGCTTCGACCGCCATCTGGGTGACCTGGAGCCACTGGTAACTGCGCAGGACCTGATTGTTTTCACCCTGGGTTGAGAGTTCAACGATGGCATGACCAACCGTACCAGTTAACGCCGGTCTGAGGTCAATGTTGACTTCATAGCGTTGGATTGGGTCGGATGGGAGGGACAGTTCTTTGTCTTCCAGAAGTTATCCTGGAAAGTTCAATGTTGCCTGATCCTGGTTCTTGCTGGGTGTGCCGTCAATCCGAGCAAAGGCCGGCCAGTCATCCGGAGTAACTTTAAAAAGTTTCACTCGAACTTTTGGATGTTTTCGAACATAGGCTCTGGCAATCGGCGGGCCGGCTGGATCAATTGTAACCAGCCTTCCTCCGGACAAATGAAAGTCAGATGGGAAATTGGTTTGTTGAATCGAAACCTGGGTTTCTCCGGCAAGTGATTGACCAAAAACATCCTTGAGTTGTGGTAGAAAAGTCACCGTGTAGGTTGGTTGTTCCAGCTTCCATCCATCAATGAAAATCCGACAGTCTCTGACCGAAATTTCCTGGTATTTCAACGGAGGAGAAACAACGACCTGATCGGGTGAAAATGATTTTTCATCCAGCGGGTTATTCAGTTCATACCACCATCCATCCTGGTACTGAGTTTCCTGGCTATCCTGCCAGGTTTTTACAATTTTCAGTGGTGAAAACGTGTGAAATGAAAAAGACTGAGGGGCTGTGGCGTGGAGCGGACCTTCAGTTGATGTGAGGCCGGTATCAAAGATCACTGTCACCTGCGAATCACGCGGTAACGCCTGAACCGGTTTCAAGACCAGGCACGCCCCAATTTGAGCTGTATCAACCCGCGCTTTGATATCTGGATTGGCTTCGATTTCAGTTTGGGTGGCCAGTCTGACCGGAACGGTGTGTTTTCCAGCTTTGATCCGCACTTTTTCAAGCACCATGGCCGGGTTCATTCGCTGATTGAATTCGACAAACACGAGCGGGGTCAGTGGCTCGGAATCGCTGTCTGGTGAGAAGGAAACCAGCTTCGGTGTGGGGGTTGAAAACGTCCATTCCGAGGTGGTGGGCAGTTTCTTTCCCGCCAGCGACCGGATGTGCGCCGGAATGGTGACTTTGTACTGAGTCGCCATCGGGAACCGCCCGCCGTCAGGTTCAAACACCAGCGTTTTGGTGCCGACCCAACGCCATTTCCCTGGAGGCTGCGGTGTCAGTTTGACCGGCACTGGCTGGTTGGAAAGTTCGGCCAGCGATGTCAGCGCCACCATTGGTTCTGAAAACGTCACACTCAGGTTTGGTGCCAGTTCGACCGTTCCCTGGGGGCGAAAGCGTTCGACTTTGAGCGGCACGTCAGGTCCTGATGTCGTTGATTTTGATGAAGCTGGAAAGGCTGGATTTCCTGAACTTGAGAACTGGGGAGGTTTGAGTTGATTTTTGGGAAATTGAAAAGCCGGCTGTGGCGGTTCGGAAGCGTTTGAAATCTGCGGGAGTCGCTGCAATAAACTTTGGGTTTGTGCCGGAGTGAGTGGCGAGGGAATCAGCCGGGGTCTGGTGATAACTGAAGGCGTGGATAGCTGGCCTTCCCGGATTTTGATTTTCAAGCCGATTTCTGCTTCAGTTTTGGATTGTGGGCTGGTTGATTCCGGTTGAGAAGCGAACGGTACAACCGAAGGCAAGGTACATTCGCACATCCCAGCCACAACCACAAAACCCAAAATCCAGAGTCCGTATCGAAATACTCGCATGTGAATTTCCTCATATTGGTTTTTTGGTAGCCCAGGGCATCTTGTGCACGTGTGGATTTTGGGTTTGAACTGCGAATCGCAACCCTGTGGGATGCTCGGTTGAGTTTCCCCACTTAACCCACGTTTATGCAGTTATTTACGTGGCTGTCAACGCGTTGACACTTTTGAGAAAATCCAAAGCGGCGTCAAGTGGACCGCACTCCGAAAATTTATTTCCGCTCACATCGGTTTTTGATAATGCCCAGAATGTTGTTTTGAATATCCCGCATAATCGCGTCGGTCCACCATCCGGCGTAGAAATTAAATCGTGTCGAAAGCCGGTGGTGGCTGCTCAGGTGCAAAATGACCTGATTGTGACCCACCGGCTCCAGCCAGTAGGTGCCATCCAGGACATCAAAAAATGGCCCGCCAACGGTGACGTGTTCGTCCAGCGTCGTCGGAGGAATTGACGCGGTATCAGCCTTGATCGTGAACGCCAGCTTTTTTTCGCGTTCCCAGGTGGTAATGGTTTCGACAAAGAGGACTTTTCCTTCAAACGTGGCATGGCGGACGCCTCCGATGCCTTCGTGGGAAAGCGTGGCTTCGACCGGGCGGGGAAACCCGAGCCGGTGAAACAGGCTGGGTTTGTGTTCCTGTGGTTGAATGGCCGGGACGCGCTCGATGTTGTGCCAGATGACCGCTGGCGGCGCATTGATTGTGATTTGGGTGTCTACGGTTCGCAATGTTTGCGGCAATTGGAATTGCTGCTCAATCGAACTGCACACCAGAGGCAAAACCGCACACACAATCAACAGTGGTGCTCCTTTGGTGTGTGAGTCGCCGTCCGTGTCAAAGGCTAACCCCATAAACCCGCCACCGATGCTTGAAAAAATCAAAAATATGGGCAAGGCCATGAGAATGCAAATCGAGCCTTCCCACCCCGTCAAAAAGGCCGCCGTCAGCAGAAACAGGCCCGGCACCCAGGGCATAAAAATCCGAAAGAGCCAGGACGTTTTTCTTTCAAGCTCAGCAAAGTAAACTACCTGGACCCCCAGTACAAAGGGCACCAGAAAAATAAATCCAAAGGTCATCAACCCAAGAAATTTTTGAAATTCAGGTCGGCCAAATGCAAATCGAACCAGTGTTCCATAGAGTATTCCGGCCACGATTCCGCACAAAATTGGAACGTAGGGTTTTAAACTTTGTTTTTTCAAGCTGAATGCCTCCGGTGAAAGATAGATCTATCCATAAAAACTCAGGATCATCCGGGACACAGTTATAAGTACCTTACCGAAAATTTCCAGACATTTTAAACCACGAAACACACGAACTACACGAAAAGAATCAAACACTTACCCAATCCAATATCTCAGGAAACTTATGGCAAGGTACTTACCAGTTTGCAATAAGGGCGTCGGCATTTGGTTTTGCACCGCAAAGGGTTGCCGTTCGGATAGCCTGGGCCTACCACCGGAAACAGGTTTGGATTTCTTCTCCCCCCTCGCACGGCCCGCGCCCCAACGGGGGCGCGGGCCGTGCGAGGGAAATCTGGAGGGTAACCAAATCCGGTGGTGGCGCGTCCAAAGTGACGCTGACCACCGGCTCGCTTTACTCCATCCCTGCGGGATGAGACCCGGTATTGCCGTACCCGCCATTGTTCATTGCAACTTTGCTCCACCCCTGCGGGATGAGAACCAAAAACCTACAGGTGAAGAAGCTCTGACCCCAAGCCCGTTTTCTTCAGCCATGAGCTTGCGAATCTTCAGCCCCACGCCCTCAGCCCTATGTAAACAGTCCCTTGTTGCCTGATTCTTCGCGGTGGAGCGATTCGACGACAACCGCTGTTCCGTAGGCCAGCACTTCCGTCACGCCCTGCATGATTTCGGTCGCATCATAGCGCATGCCGATGATGGCATTCGCTCCAATTTCAGAAGCGTGCAAAACCATGATGTCAAACGCTTCGGCGCGGGTCTCTTCGCACAGCCGGGTATAGACCGTGATGTTGCCTCCGACGATGGTCTGGAGGCCGGCGGCAATCGTGCCAATGACTGATCGCGAACGAACGGTAATCCCACGCACGACACCCAGATTGCGCACAACCCGGTAGCCTTCGAGTTCAAAGGCGGTGGTCACCATATGATGTGGTAGTGTGTATGGCGCCGAAACCTGATAGGGCGCTTTTCCGCTGATGGCTTGTTTGGCGTCTTCCAATCGTTCCAATTCGCGTTTCATGGCAGTGAATTCCTTTTTTGGAGTGCGCCGACTTGTCGGCGCTTTCAATTGTGGCGACTTGTCGCCATTTGGTCAAAACAATTCTTCAGCCACAAACCGCTGGAAACCAAAGCAATGGCAAGTTATAGCACTCCAGCTTATAGAAACGGGCTGAGTTGATGCGCCAGTTTATCGCCGGTTTTATGGAGCACCGTTCGTGCTCTCCATTCGTCAAGTTTGATTTCACGAGCAAATTTCAGGTCATTTTCAAAAGCCAGCACCATGGCCTGAGCGACGGTCCGGTCCAGAATTGCCCAGCTACATTCAGCATTGAAAAACAGCGACCGTGAATCCAGGTTCGACGACCCAACCACCGAAATAAAGTCATCGGCCACAATGGTTTTGGCGTGCAAGATGGCTTTCTGGTACTCAAAAATCCGGACGCCGTTTTCAAGCAGTTCGCGGAAACAGCCATGGCCAGCGTGCCGAACCAGCGGGACATCGCTGACTCCGGGCAATAACAGTCTGACGTCTACGCCCCGGCGCGCCGTTTCGGTCAAAATATCAATGCCAAACGGACGCGGCGCAAAATAGGCATTGGTAATCCAGAGTCGTTCCCGAGCCGCCGCCGCAATTGCCACCAGCGTGGAAATGGCCTCCATTTGTCCTCGCCCAAACCGGGTATCCATCACCAGCACTCGCGGGCCCACGGCGGTAATCTCGGGGAAAAAGGGAAGTTCGTCGAGTGGGCTGCCACCCGCCCGCCGCCAGCTTTCTTCAAACACCGCGACCATGGCCTGGGCCAGTTCGCCTTCGCTCCGGGCGTGGGTGTCGCGAAGCGTGCGAATCTTGCGCCGTTTGCGCAGGAGCGACCCATATTCATCGCCGATGTTCATGCCGCCGGTAAAGGCAATCGTTCGATCAACCACCATAATTTTGCGGTGGTCACGGATATTGAAATATTTTAAGTGGGTGAACAGTGGATGAAAGAGCCGGGCTTCGATACCACGTGCCTGCATTTTATCCCAAAACAGTTGTTTGGTGGTCCAGGAACCAATGGCATCGGCCAGGACTTTGACCTTGACCCCTCGATCAGCCGCAGCTTCAAGCAATTCCAACAAGCCTTTTCCCGTTTCATCGTCGCGCAGGATGTAGGATTGGACCAAAATTTCGTGCGTGGCGTTCTGGATGGCTTCGATAGCTGACTGAAACGCGGCTTCCCCATGAAAAAATAACTGGACGTAGCGGGTCGAATACATCGGCCCATCATCAATTTGCTCCAGCAGATAGGCAAATCCAGGATCTTTCAGCCCTTTGGAAAACCGCCGGGCCAGGGCAGAGATGTTTTGCGGGCGCAACTCTTTGGGCAGCCGTCGTCCAGCCGCTGGGTGGATTTTCAACCGCGCCGCATACCGCTGGATATACTGGCGGGCAAACCGTTCGAGCAATTCAAAGGGTTTTTTGGGAAGTTTTGAAGGGAACTTCATTGGAATTTGAATGTCAGGGAGGATTTTAGATTGAAACAAATAGTTGAAGAAATTACTTTAGTCACACTATTTTTGGAAACCGCTCTAACACGACCACGAGGGTTTTGTCTTTGGGCTAAAAACCTTCAAACCCTCATCAAAGCCACCCCTGCCATCCGGCATATTCCCGTGATTGTCTTGACAGCCCACGCCAGGTCAACTGACCGGGAGTGGGCGCTTGAAGCAAGTTGTGATGAGTATGATACCAAACCCATTGATTTAGCTCGGTTACTTGAAAAAATTGATTTTTATCTGAAAACAAGTTAATCAGTCAACAGACTCGGTCCTCAAGGGCCGAGCTTGAGTCGTGTCCCCGCGACGCCATCCTGACGGATGGCCGGTGTGGGAAGACTGATTCAAGCTCCGGTTGACCAGATCCCCTGGCGAAATCCAGGGAAACGATAGGGAAGAATCCATAGGTACCGGCGGATGCCGCCTCAGTCCGCCGCTCTACGGTGACGTGTTAAAAGGAACGGGAGGGAATTCCGGTGCGCGTCACGTCAAACCTTCCCATATCCGGTCGAGAGGAGGACGGATTCAACCAATGGTCACAGTTGGTTGATACGCATACCTCTCCGCAAGGAGAAGAGAGAACATTTTTCTTATGTTCGTTTGTGTCTATGTGTTGAATTGTGAGGGGAAACCGTTGATGCCGACCTCGCCGGCCAAGGCAAGGGTATTGCTCAAAGCCGGGAAAGCGAAAGTGGTTCGGAAAACACCGTTCACGATCAAACTGCGGTTTGGTTCATCGGGATACAAGCAAGCGGTTGTCGCCGGGATGGATACCGGAAGCACCAGGGTGGGAACGGCGGCGGTGGCGAACGGGAAGGTGGTCTACCAGGCGGAAGTCACACTTCGGACGGATGTTTCACGCAAGATGGAACACCGAAAGATGTACCGCCGCACCCGCCGCAGCCGAAAAATCCGCTACCGGGCAGCCAGGTTTGACAATCGTGGTGCATCGCGCCGGAAAGGCCGGTTGCCACCTTCGATCCGGAGCAAAGTCGAGTCGCACCTGCGGGAACGCCGACAACTTGAGTCAATCCTGCCGGTCAC
Source organism: Acidobacteriota bacterium (assembly GCA_016208495.1). Classification (NCBI taxonomy): domain Bacteria; kingdom Pseudomonadati; phylum Acidobacteriota; species Acidobacteriota bacterium. The sequence continues at coordinate 36,815 of JACQXX010000047.1, forward strand.
GCGTTGGAAAGTTGAATTGGCGGCCTTTGATATTCACAAACTGGTCAATCCGGAGGTGGTGGGAATCGAATATCAAACCGGACCGCTCAAAGACTGGTACAACACCAAAGCCTATGTGCTGCACCGTGATGGACATTGCTGCCAAAGCGGACAAAAGATCCAGCACAGCGTCAAACTCAATGTCCATCACGTCCAGTTCAAAAGCCGCCAGGGTGGCAACCGGTCTGGGAATCTCCTGACCTTGTGTCTGACCTGCCACACAGATTTGCACGACGGAAAGTTTGAAATCAAACCTAAGCGAAATGTCACCAAACCAGCCACTGAAGTCAGTGTGATTGCCGCCCAACTCAAGCAGTCGGATTGGGAATTTGAACCGACTTTCGGCTCCGAAACCAAATACAAGCGCGAGCAGTTCCTGAAGTTACCCAAGTCGCATCTCAATGATGCGATGGCCATTTGTTGCGAGGACGGCGAAGTGGTCGCAGTCGGGAAGGAAAATGTGTACCTCAAACGCCATGTCAACCAGGGTGACTATCAGCAAACCACTGGCCAGCACAGCCAAAAACGGATTCCAACCGGCAAGCTGTTTGGGTTGCGCAAATTCGATTTGATTCAAACCATCAAAGGAACCGGGTTTGTCACCGGCAAGCGCCGGACCGGATATTTCGCTCTGGGGGCGATTGACGGGACTCGTCTGACCAAGAGCGTCAACATCAAAACCAACTGTGTCCGGTTGACCGCACGAACCACAACCTTACTTCAAAGAAAGAGCGGCGTTTCCTCCCGGCCCAGCAAGAGCCGGGTTTCCACGCCGAAGATAGAATGAACGATCATCGAAAAAAGACGCCAAACTCAGTCCCGTTCCTTCCAACCCCCGATCAAATTGTATCAGGGCAATCTTCATTGGCCGCTTTTTTCACAACTATGCGCGATGAACTCCGAACCCCGCTCAGCTCAATTATCAGGTATGCCGAAATCCTGATTCGAGATGCCGAACACTTTGGCGAAACGGCATTCTTCCCCAACCTCCAAAAGATTTTGGAGGCTGGGCGAGCCCTGCTGACCGGGGTTGATACCATGCGCGATCTGTCAATTTTTGATGATCCTGCCCATCATTTTGATCTGGAACCGATTGCCCGGACCATTCGGCAGGATTTGCGGCCCCTGTTGAACGCGATTCTGGGCGATACCGAACTTCTTCTGGAGGATGCCGAGAGTCGTAGTGTCAAAGCCTTGATACCGGATTTGCAAAAAATACAGGCGGCAGCCCAGGAGCTCCTGTTGTTGATCAACAGCATCATCAATTTGTCGCAAATTGCCGAAGATGAGCCGGTCTTAACGGATTTGGGCGGGACGACTCCATTTTTTGACGTTCCTGATTCGGAACCAACCCGGATTCCAGGCACCATCCTGGTGGCGGATGACAATCTGTTGAACCGGTCACTGCTGTCACGGTTTCTCAAAAATCAGGGGTACCGGGTGTTGACGGCTGAACATGGTCGAATGGCGGTTGAATTGCTCAATCAACAACCCGTTGATCTGTTGCTGCTGGACCTCAACATGCCGGAAATGGATGGGTTTGAAGTCCTGCACTATATTCGGCAACTGGAGCGGTTCCAAACTCTTCCTGTGATTGTGGTTTCCGCGTTGAGTGACATTGATTTAATCGCCCGGAGCATCCAGCTTGGGGCTGAGGATTACCTTCCCATTCCGCTCAATCGGGTGTTGCTGCGGGCGCGAATCAATGCCAGTTTAGAGAAAAAGCGGCTACGGGATCGAGTGGTCAAACATATGCAGGAACTGGCCGAAACCGTGGACCAGTTGAAACATTCGCAATTACAAGCCATGGAAGCCAACCGGGCGAAAAGCACGTTTCTGGCCAATATGAGCCACGAATTGCGGACTCCGCTCAATGCCGTAATTGGCTTTTCCCAAATGATGGCTCGGGATTTGACGCTTACGTCACAACACCGAGAAACTGCGGGCATTATTATGCGCAGCGGGGAACATCTGTTGAGTTTGATCAATGACGTGCTTTCAATTTCCAAAATTGAAGCTGGAAAACTGACGCTCAAAAATACCACCTTTGACCTTCCGGCTCTGGTGTGGGGAATTTCTGAAATGTTTCAGTTTCGGGCGCAATCAAAAGGCGTTGGGCTCGATGTGCGGCTGGATCCAAAACTGCCGCATTATGTCTGTGGTGATGAGGGAAAACTGCGGCAGGTGTTGATCAATTTAATGGGGAATGCCTTTAAATTTACCGAATTCGGACGGGTTGTGATTCGGGTTAAACCTTTGGACGAAGAACTATGCCATTTCGAAGTTGAGGATTCGGGGTGTGGGATTGCCGAAATTGACCTGGAGCAGTTGTTTGAACCTTTCGTGCAGCTCAACTCTCCAGGCCGGAAAAGCCAGGAAGGAACTGGCCTTGGACTGACCATTTCGCGAAATTATGTGCGCCTGATGGGGGGAGATTTGACGGTGCGCAGTGCCCTTGATACGGGGACTAGCTTTAGTTTCTGGCTGCCCTTGCCGAGTCTTCCAAGCGGCGAATACACCGTTCCCATCTCACATTCCGTAATCGGCCTGGAAGAAGGGCAACCCCACTATCGGATTCTGGTGGTCGAAGACCAGGACGACAATCGAGCCCTGCTGTGCCGGTTGCTCAAATCCGCCGGGTTTGAGGTCTATGAGGCGATTGACGGCAAACGAGCGATTGAAGGCTGGGCCCGGCATCGTCCCCACCTGATTATGATGGACTTGCATATGGCGGTGCTGGATGGGTATGAAGCCATGCGCATCATCCGGGCGATTGAGAGCGGTGCCGGCAGGGACGTTTTACCCACCAGTGTGGACGTGACTTTCCCGGATGATCTGAATCGAGCCAAAATTATTGCGGTCTCCGCTGATGCCTTTGGGGCTGACCGGTCGCGGATTCGTGAGTTTGGCGGCGACGATTTTATTCCCAAACCGTTTCACGTCGAAATGATCTTTGAAAAATTGCGCGAGCACCTTGGAGTTCGGTTTGTCCAGATGAACCGAACAACCGGACAATTAGTTCCTCCCGCTGGATTTTCAAATCAGATCCTGACGCCAGACCGCTTTCAACCCTTTTTAAAAGAGTGGCTTGTGAAAATGCACCATTCGGTTCAGTCGGGTGATGTGGATGAAGCCGCACGGTTGATTGAGGATATTGCCCCGATTGATGAAGAACTGGCCGGTGAATTACGCAAATCACTGCGCAGTTATGACTTTGATGAGCTCATTGATGCCCTTTGCACCGCGATTGAACAGCATGACCAACATTTTCAATGAGCGAAAGTTTGGCTTTCAATCATTTCGACTTGATTTTTCCCGGTCACTTTTGTCAAATAGGCGCGCTTCAAAAATAACCCATTCGATAGTCAACCTTGCAACGAGCAATTCCTGTACAAAGCTTCTTGCTTTGGCAACCATTGTTTCTATCAAATTGTTTCAAGTTTAAGGAGAGAACTGCATGAATCGGAGAGAGTTTTCAATGATTTTGGGTGCCGCCGTGGCCGGAATGTTAACTGGATGTAGCGCGGAAGCGCCACCCGCCGCGCCAGCCACACCTCCCGCCAAACCCGCAACCCCGGCGCCAGCCACACCAGCCACCACCCCGACTGATACTGCCGCCAAACATAGCTGCAAAGGAAAGAATGAATGCAAAGGTCAGGGTGGTTGCAAGACCGGAGACGCCGGCTGCAAGGGCAAAAATTCCTGCAAAGGCAAAGGTGGATGCGCCACCGATGCTGCGGCTCCGGCTGGAGACACCGCCGGTAAACATAGCTGCAAAGGAAAGAATGAATGCAAAGGTCAAGGCGGCTGCAAGACCGGAGACGCCGGATGCAAGGGCAAGAATTCCTGCAAAGGCAAAGGCGGATGCGCCACCGATGCCGCGGCTCCGGCTGACAAGAAAGACGCCAAAGCGGCTGCCCCTGAGAAAGCCGACGCAAAGGGCAGCAAAGATAAAAATAGTTGTGGCGGAAAAGATGGCTGCGGCTCCAAGCAGTAATTTTTTTCTCCAACAAACCTAATGAACTGCGGAACATCTGAGCCCACGTTTCAGTGAACTTCACTTTCTGAATCGTGACCACCTGTTCCGCAGTTTTTCATTCAATGACCACTTTTATTTAAATTGTTGTTGAAACCAATTTTGATTTTGTTAACAGACTGGAACTATTTTTGGCCTATCAGTCGCTGACCATCTTCAACTGTGTCCATTTCCAAAAGGAATTATTTCACACGCTATGACAATACAGGTTTATCATCTTGAGCGGCTCAATAATCCTTCCCGAAAAAATGCCTTTAGCTTTCATTTCCTGGCTAAGCTCGGAACCGTATCTTCTTCTGATTTAGAAGATTGCCGGTTAGTGCTGCGTCATTTTATTGAACATTCCCTGAATGAGCATCCACTGGTTGGAAAACCATTGATTGTTGGCCTGGCTGAATCAGGAATCTTGCTTTCGGCGTTGCTCCATCAAGAAGCGCATCAGTTGGGGATTGCTGGCGGGTGGATTTGCTCCACGCGCCGCCCGGCGTCAGGCATCCGGTTTATTGAACGCCATTCACACCAACCAGCCCATATTTTGCCCGTTCCGGCCAATCCGGTGGATGAACTCTGGCTGATTGAAGATGAGATCACCACCGGGCAAACCATTTTTCAGGTCATTCGGCACCTTTCATCGCTGACTTCGGTCAAAATGGTCCGCATTTTCACCCTCGTTGATGCCCGTAGCGATGAGCAGCGAACTGTTTTCTCTGAATTACTTGAGCAGGACGGCATCCGGCATTCGGTCCATTCACTGTTGGAGTTTCACGGTTTTCCAACGATGGAATGTTTTGACCGAAAATTTGTTGAAGAATCAACCCTGGCTCCAAGCTTTCAATCCGAAGACGCCATTCATCACTGGATGTTGCCTGAAACCCGCCCGGCCTTGTCTGTCCAGACGGCTGCCACACTGGACGCTTTTGATGGGATTGAAGGGTCATTACTGGTCATTGGGGAAGCGATGGATATGGCGGTGCGAACTATGATTCGCAACCCGCAACTGTCCATTCGCCACGTCACGTTGAGCCCCTGGAAAATTGATCACCAAAATGTATTTGACCGGATCCACATCAATGGCAAGTACTATGTCTATAACCTGGATGAATTTCAGGGGCCAGTGCATATCTTGAGTGACCCGTTTGATCATGAATCGGCGCTCTCGCTTCAGGAAACGATGTCCCACCACGGGTATCGGGCTGAAGTCCTGTGAGGCAGATCGCAAGTCGTCAGCACTATCTGCCTGAGCAGATGGTGGTTGTGAAACCCCTGAACGCTGAACCCCTGAACCCAATGGCTTTTGACGCTCTCAGCCGCGCTGGACGGCCAAATTACTGGAATCAACCGCTGTGCGCCGACCTGCACCGCGAAGTTGATCCATTTTCTGAGTTGCAGTTGTTTCGCCCATTAACGAAAGCCTACGATGGGCAAACCACGTTTTGGGAAATCCCATCACCGGAGCCGGATTTGCCGGATTCATTTTGGAATGGGCTTGGATCAAGGTTGACGGATTGGCGGTTGCCGGAAGCCGGTGCCCGCTTAGCCGCCAGTCTTTTGCAGTGGGAGCCAAACCCGGAAAAAATGGTACTGGTGGCCATTCTGCGCGCCGGAGTTCCGATTGCCGACTGGTTGACCCGGTTGCTACCTGGGGCTATCGCGGTTCAGGCTTCACTTTTTTCCGGTCTTGGACTTGACCAGATTGCCCTGACTCAGATCAAACACCAGTTTCCTGACCGCCGAATCGTTTTTGTAGACGGCTGGACGGGTCGCGGAGGCGTGGCCCGTGAACTGGCCCGCTGGAATGCGGGGCCACTGGCGGTGCTTTTGGATCCCTGGGGGTGGGCAGATTTCAGTGGCGCGGCGGAAGATACGTTCTCACCATCGGCCTGTTTTACCGGGCCGTCAACGCTTGGTTTTTCGCGAACATTCTTTGTCGGCCCAGATCAATTGTTTGGGGCCTATGCGTTTCCGCAAGCCTACATTCGAAAACACCTTATTGATCAATGGCGGGCTTTTTGCCCAATCCAACCAGACCGACCGTTTGTCCAACCTGAGCGTTTTTTTCAATCCACGGAATTGCGCATCCATAGTAATGAAGTCTGCCGGGCACTCATCAACGCCAGCCCCGAGGTGTTGATGTTTCGAGTGTCAAAAGCCGATTCACGTGAACAATTCAGCCTGTTGCTCGAACTGGCCGACCAGCGCCGGGTGCCGGTTCGTTTTGACTGCCATCACCTGGCCGACTTGAAAACCAATGTTGCCTGTACGTTGAGGAAAGACCCGTGAACCACAATCGAAAAGTGGTGGCCGTTGATCTGGATGGCACCTTGCTGCATTTACAACCCGAACAAATTGAAGTTCCCGGCGCGACGGTCAGTAGCTTCCTCAGCGCTGCGGCACTGGAACGCTTACAGGAATTAAGCCGGCTTTCTGATCTGGTGATTGCGACCGCCAGGAACTCATACAGCGTTACAAAGCTTGTTTCACAGTTGCCAGATGTCAAAATTGCCGGGTTTGTAATGGAAAACGGTTTGGTTGCGCGACCACACCTGGAACGACACCCTGATCATTTCCCCCCCTGGGAAGATATCGCCCAGCATCTTTCACACTGGCGGCGGCTCATTGGCTATGAAGCCTGCCTCGGGTTGGTTCCTCCTAAAACGGAACCGAATGCCTTCGAAATCTTGTCTGAACTCGTGGCCAGTTCCAGTGAACCTGGGATTATTTATCGTGACCGGCACAAGCTGTTTGTGTATCCCTATGTACCAAACAAGCATCAGGGGCTGGAAAAATTAGGTTTTTCTCCCTGGATGGCGCTTGGGAACGACACCAATGACCTGGAGTTGATGCAAGCCAGTTCCAGGTTGGGAACCCTGGTTGATGCCACTGGTGATATTCAATCAATTGTTCATTCAAAAAATGGTTTTTGTTCGCGGCAACCAGGTCATGACGGCACAGTTGAATTGCTCGAATGGGCGTTATCGGTAGTCAGTAGTCAGTAATGCCAGTTAAGAGTTGAAGCCGTTTTGGTTCTCAGCCTACGAAGTGGGCGTCGGCTCGTAGCCCAGGGCGAGTCTTCGAGCCCTGGGAATCCGGCCCTCCCCCATCTTTTCCTCCGCCCGACCATCTGCCGCCTACGGCGGCGGATGGTCGGGCGGGGTGATGAGGCGACTTTTCCCAGGGTTGCACCCTGGGCTACAAGCCTGCCACCCGCTTCGCAGGTTCAAATCCGCTCATTTTTTCAACTCTTCACTGGCATTACTGACTACTGACTACAAACTGGTTTAAGAAGACTCTTTCCCACGATTGGGGCGGCGAATGTTCAATTTTTGCATTCGGCTGCGTAGCGTGTTGGGGTTGATGTCCAGGATTTTGGCCGCGCCCGAAGCACCTTCAATAACCCAGTTGGTTGATTCCAGAACCTTTTGAATATAGTCGCGCTCCATATCATCGAGTGAAACAAATGACGGCGGAACGACTTTGGGAGTGAGTGGGAGTGATTTTTCGACAACCTGGGTTTGAGTCGCCGCAGGGAATAATTGTGCAATTTCATCAACCAGTTCGAGCACCGGGCCTTGGGAGAGAATTACCGCTCGCTCCACCACATTTTCAAGTTCTCGCACATTTCCTGGCCAGTGGTAGGCGGTGAGCTGACTCATGGCCGTGTGGCTGATTTGAGTGATGCGTTTTCCAAGCCGGGCCATATGTTTGCTGACAAAATACCGAACCAGCAGCGAAATGTCCTGTTTGCGTTCGCGAAGTGGTGGCAACAGAATTGGAAACACATTGAGGCGATAATAGAGGTCAGCCCGGAAACGGCCTTCGTCAACCGCTTTTTTCAGATCGCGGTTGGTGGCGGTGATGACTCGCACGTCCACTTTGATGGTTTTGGTGCCGCCAACCCGCTCAAATTCCTGTTCCTGGAGCACCCGCAAGAGTTTCGCCTGAACCTCAAGTGAAATCTCCCCGATTTCATCCAGGAAAATCGTGCCGCCGTTGGCCAGCTCAAAGCGTCCAACTCGGGTGGAAATGGCCCCGGTGAAGGCGCCTTTTTCGTGCCCGAAAAACTCGCTTTCGATGAGCCCGTGAGACAGGGCGGCGCAATTAACTTTGATCAAGGGACGTTTTTTCCGGGGGCTTCGGTTATGAATGGCACGGGCAATCAGCTCTTTTCCGGTCCCGGTTTCCCCGTTGATCAGCACGGTGGAATCGGTTTCGGCCACCTGCGAAATTTTCTGAAACACGCGCTCCATCACGCCTGAGGCACCAACGATTTCTTCGAAGTTATATTCGGTTTTGAGTTCTTCGCGGAGGTACAGGTTTTCCATCCGCAGGGTTTTGAGTTCGGCTTCAGCGCGTTTTCGTTCGTCAATATCCCGCAAAATAATAGTAAACAGGCGATTTCGGCTGATTTTGGCAGTTGAAACCGTGGCTTCGAGGGCAAATTCGTCCTCATCAGTTCGGCGGGCGGTCAATCCTTCCGGCAGCCAGATTGACGGAGGTGTTTGTTCTCCATTCAGAATCCGGCAAATATAGTCATCAACCAGGGTGAACAATTGCCGTGAAAATAAAGGTTCAATCGGTTTTCCGATGGCATTAGTCGCTGGAATGCCAAAAACTTTTTCAGCCGCTTCGTTAAACAGGGTAATCTCACGGTTTTCATCAATGGTGATGATGGCATCCATGGCTGAAGCCAGGATCCGCGACAGCCGTTCTTCGCTCTGAATTCGAATTTGATCGGCGCGGTTCCGTTCAAGTTCTGCCGTGGCGCGCGAGGCAAAAAGGCGAAAGATAGACATCAGGCGCGATTCTTTCGGCATTGGTTTATCATCGAAAACGGCGAGGTGGCCTAGAATTTCACCTTTTGAATCAATAAGCGGGACCCCAAGGTAGCTTTCAACTCCCAAATGAACCAGTTCAATATCGAGTGGAAATAAACGTTGAACCTGGGCTGGATAGTGGCACACCCGTCCACCCAGCACATCTTCACAGGGGGTGTTTTCAAGCGGGAATTCAAAATTCTGCCAAAACTCCTGATTCCCATAAAATGCCAGCGTTCGGACGCGGGTGTTGACTTCAGCAAACTCTGCCACAAAGGCATAGCGGACATTTAAAATCCGGGCTAAGTGTTGGACCAGGGCGCGAAAAAAATCATCGCCAACCACAGTTGCCGTTCCTTCCACCAACGCCCGAAGGATTGAGTCTTCAGGCTGAAGGAATGAGACTTGCTCAGGAGCGGACTCAGAATCGGAAGTGGTTTGAACACCAGCGGGTAATGTAAAAAGGGGATTTGAATGCTGCTCCTGATTGGTCATGCGTTCCTCCAGAGGATTGAGTCAAGGGTGCTCGATTCATTCCAGGCAACCAGCGGTGGCTAAACCCAGGTGAGAAACTCAACCAATCTCAGCAACCGGAAGTTCTCAACTGGAATCAGCCGCAACTTGTTGATTTTGACGAAGTTCAAGAAGATAATCGGAGCAGCTCAAAATCTGAAAGATCCCTTTTGACCTGATCCTCAATCCACTTCACAAATCAAATTGCCTCGATTTTGTGATTCGACCTGCCTGATTCGTCATTTGCCTTTTGGGAATTGTTCGGAAAATTGCTGTTGAAATCCAGCGGTTATGGGTTTCATTCGACTTTTTCCCTGGATTTTCAGGTGGACCAACTCGTGCGCGGAGACTACGCCATGGCTGAAACCCAAAAATCAACTCATGCTCAATTAATCGCACAGAGCATCTCGCAATTTGGAATTGAGCTTGATTCATTTCAGGCCGAGCAACGAAAGCTGCAGCGAACCTATTTTTTGAATGTCATTTACATTCCGTCAATGCGGATTCTGGGATATGTGCTGGTTGCGGGAGTGGTCTTTTTACACAATCGGTTTTTGCTTCCAGGAATGGGGGATCAACCGGCTCTATGGTTTACCGGCATTTCAATTCTGCACGGTTTGGTTTCCTGGATCATCCTGTTTTTGTTTTTCAGTCGGTCAAAACTCATTCATTTAGGAGATTTGTTCCTCTGGCTGGATTTTGTCATCTTCGGACTCAGTATTTACTGTTCAGGCGGTGATAAAAGCTGGTTGTTTATGATTATGATGATTCGCGCCGGGGATCAAAATGTCACAACCTTGAAACGGGCAACAATTTTTGCCGGTGGAGGGTTATTGGGGTACCTGGCGTTGATGGGGTACCTGGAACTGGTTGAGCATCGTGATGTGAACTGGCCCGGAGAGTTTACCAAAGCCCTGTTTATGGTTGCGGCGAGTTTTAATTCCGTGATGATTGCCCGAATGTCAGAGCGGTTGCGAGCCAGTGTCACGGGGGCCATCCGCATGGCACGCGGGTTTATCCAGGAAATGCGACACCAAACCGAAGAACTGGAACAGGCACGGGCCAGTCTGGAAAAGCTGTATCTGCGCGAACAGGAAGTCACACGGACCTTGACCGAGCTCAATCAAATGAAGACCAATTTTCTAATTGTGACTTCGCACGAAATGCGAACACCCCTGACCGTCATCAAAGGGTACAACGAAGCCTTGCTGAATCAATTCTTTGGCTCGCTCTCCGATGCTCAGAAAAAATCGCTTGAAGCCTGCCAGCACGTGGTTGACCGACTGACGATGACACTCGAAGACATCCTGGAAATGCTGAAAATCAATGAGGGCCACATTGCTTTAAAATTGCGAACCTTCGAACTCATCGAACTGGTTCATCAGGTGAGCCAGGATTTCGTCCCGTTTCTGGAAAAACGCCATCAGCATCTTTCCTTTGAAACCATTGACCGGGTTGAATTTCAAGCTGATCAAGAAAAAATTCATTTGGTCCTGCTCAACTTGCTCCAAAATGCGATCAAGTTCACTCCAGATGGCGGTGAAATTACGGTTGTGGTCCAGTTGGAGTCGCCAAACGTCCGCATCATTATCCGTGACAACGGAATCGGGATTGAATCCACTGAAATTGAGAAGATTTTTGAGAAGTTTTATATCAATGACGACCCGTCTTATCACACGTCAGGAAAATTTCAGTTTATGGCACGCGGGACGGGGCTGGGGTTATCAATTGCCAAAAGCTATGTCGAGGCCCACAACGGAAAAATCTGGGCTGAAAGCCAGGGCAGAGGCCACGGCAGTAGTTTTCACGTTATCCTGCCGCTCAAACAAGAAAAGTCAGTACCACCGGCGTGACCGGGTGGCAGAAAAGAACCCGGCCCACCCGGTCACGCCGGTGGTACTGACTTCACTTCACGCCGCCGCGATAGGGTTTGGGATAACTGGCGACGCTGATATTTCCATCCTTATCAACCGCCTGGAGGCCAAACAAATAATCATCTTTCGAAATCCCTTTGACCGTGAAGCGGGTGACATTGCCGACTTCAATTGTGTGCTGCCAAAACGGAGCCGTGGTTTCCCGATACACAATCCGGTACCCGGCGATGTCTGGCTCGGGACTGGCTTGCCAGCGAAGCGTTGAATCATTTTCAAGTTGAACGGTTTCGAGTTCGACATTCTGTGGAGCTGCTGGTGCCAGGGAAAGGCTCGCCAGTGAAGCGGCATTGATCCGCGCCACCTGGGCAACATATTCAAAATCAACGAATTCCGGCAAATCTCCGAATTGGACGCCTTTTTCGACTCGGATATCCTGGTGCTGGTGATCATAATTTTCGCTGGGTTCAGTAAAGCGAACGGCTGGAAACCCGCGATCCAGAAAGGGAAGATGGTCGCCGCCGCGAAGGTAGCGGTCGCGGCGGTAAATCACTTTCACCGACATTCCCGTGACATACCGTTCCCCGATTTCTTTAATGGAGCGGGCCAGTTGCCGGGTTGGCGTGTCGTTTTCGCCACCGGTTTGAACCAGCGTTCGCATGTCGGGTGAGGCTTCCTGGAGCGATGGCAGGGAAATGCCTTCGGCAAAAAGACGAACCGTTTTACGGTCAATCTGGCCAGTGGAACTTTTTGAACTGCCGATGATGTCATTGGTAAACATCCCGGCGATGTTTTTCTTTTCCTGTTTGGCGACTTCGGCCCAATGGGCGGCGCCATAGAGCCCCTGTTCTTCGGCGGCCACGGTCATAAACACCAGCGTGGCATCAAATGTATACTGTGACATCACCCGGGCCATCTCCATCACGGCGGCGGTACCGGACGCATCATCATTGGCGCCTGGGGCCGCGCTGGTGGCATCCATTGGGTTTGAGGCCCGTGAATCATAATGTCCGCTCACGACATAAATTCGATCTTTGGATTCGGGTTGAGTTCCAGGTAAGGTCGCGACCACGTTCACAATTTTGGCATCAACTGGCAGCCGAACCCCGGCAGGCTGGACAAACTCATCAAAGGCCACCTGCAATCGCCCACCAGACGCCTGGCGATAGCGTTCAAATTCAGACTTGATCCAGCGCCGGGCTGCCCCAATTCCACGGTCATTGCTTTCGGTATCGGAAAGCGTATGCCGGGTGTGAAAACTCACCAGTTTTCGGATCGTGGCTTCGATGTTTTTGGCTGAAATCTCCCGGACAATGCGCTGAATCGCAGGGTTGGGTTTCGCAGTGGCTGCCGGTTTGGATTTTTGAGGAGTATTCGGAATTGTAGCCAGAACGGACCAGGAATTCATTCCAAGTACAAGCCATAAGATAATGAAGTTTCGGGGCATGGTGAGGTTCTCCAGGTGGCAAAGAAACCAGCTTGCCAGCACGTGCAAGCTACAGTGTGACAAATTCAGCCATGGCTCTTTGTGAATCCTGAGCAAATCGGCGTTGAAATTTTCGAGTCACGGGATACCCAACCCGGGCAAGAAAATGGTTGGGTTTCGAAAAGGCAAACAAATCATACCAGACACTGCCGTCGTGTTTGCTCCATTCGACCAGAAATCGTTCTTCACCGCACTCGCCGTGAGCCGGGAGCGTGCCGTACGCAAATCCGTATCGCTCAAACTCGTCGGTTGAATCATCCAGGGTATATACAATCCGGGCCGGGTTGACTGACCAAAACCCAAGGTGGTGCACCACGACCCCAACGACTTCCGCCTCCTGGATTGGAGTGTTCGGCCAGCAGAGTTCAACCCAGCCGAGCCGAAACATTTCCCACCGTTGAATGGCAAGTTTGGCCCGCTGGAAGGCTTCGTACCCGGCGCCAATTTGAACCCGATTATGATCAACCGTAAATCCAGCCGGGGCAACTGTTTGAGTTGCACCGATTGCTTCATAAGTGAAGGGTTTTTCACGCTGTTCATCAATCAGTTTTTTGATTTGATCAGAGGTAGGTCTGGTCAGGTAGAACATAGTTCCAATCCGGGTTCCGGGTTCCTTTTCACGTGTAGGTTTTTTGTTTGGGCTCGACTGGATCGAGCCCATTGGTTCTCATCCTGAAAGGATGGAGCAAGTTTAGCCGGTTGGTTGCTCGGCTGCAGGGAGCTACCACCGGAAACAGGTGTTTTCCTCGTTCTCCCCCGCCCGGCCCGCGCCCCGTTGGGGCGCGGGCCGGGCGGGAAACATTGAGGGTGATCAAGATCCGGTGGTGGCGCGTTCAAAGCCACGCTGACCACCGGCTCACCTTGGGCCATCCCTGCGGGATGAAATCAAAAAACCTACACGTGAAAGTTCCAGGTTCCGGGTTCCGGAAAAGACTAGAGGACAAAAAGGACGGAAAAGGCGAAAGAACAGTGCTGGCTCTGTGAAGTATGTTTTTTTCGAAAACCCCGAACCTGCTGGAGCACGCCTTCAAGTTTGACATTGACGGTTTTCTTATCCTGGAGTTTTAAATCAATTTGGAATTGTGTCGGAGATGCGCCGTCCCCAAGACCCTGGGTGTACTCGCCAATGAGGGTAACTTTGCCCGAGGCTACTTCAAAGCGATAGCTTTCTCCATCCCGAATCGCGGTATAGGACTGTTCTTTCCCGCCGGTGACCTCATCCTGGACGCGAACCCGAATGCCCTTGCGGTTAAATTTCACGGTGAGAAGGGAATCCCGAAGCCGAAAATCAGCAACTTTTTCCGAATTGCCAATTTGTTTGAGTTCAACCGGGTATTGCCCGCCTTTCCAGGTCGCGGTGACTTCGACGGGTTTGGTCGCTTTGAGCGGGTAATGTTTAATTTTTAAGGTTTCCCCGGAAAAGGTCGAAACGAATTCGGAATTTCCATCAACTTTCATTTCGACATTGGCGCGGTCTGAGCGCAGCGTAAGATCGCAATATTCTTCCCATTCCAAATCGGCGTAGTTGATCTTTTCCGGCACCAGTTCGATCAATTGCTCTTGTGTTCGATCATCAGCCGTGGCGATGACACGAACCAGCCCAGGTTGCAGGTTTGAAAAGCGGACTACCCGGTTTTCGGTCTGGCCATTACCGATTTCCTCACCAGCTTTATTGATGATTTTCACAAAGGCTTCACGGTCGGTGTTGACTTCGAGATTCACATTGAGCCAGGCCACATTGATGGTTTTGACCGCATTGCTGATTTCGACGGGGAGGGGGCGTTCGGTAAACGGCAAAAATGAACCGTCAGGTTTGCGCCAGCGGGCATCAAGGGTTAATCGCCCTCCCACCGGCAACTGGTTGAGCACCACCCGATCCCCCATATTCAACTTGTATGAAGCAAGCAGCGCCTGCCCGGAGGTCATTAACGTGGCCTCAACATTATCCCGATCTGAGGTGATGACCAGTGTTCCATAATCCGGCCAGCGAACTTCCGAGGTGGCCGAAGGGCGGGTATCCAGCTCCCAGACAACCGGGACGGGCGGCAGTTCCTGGTTGATTCGAGCCACAACCACCTGGTGCCCGGCGGGCAATCCCCGGATTACCATACACTTTCGGGTTTCATTATATTCGCCCTTCATCGGCTGGCCATTAACCAGAAATGAAAGGCGTGGATAGATTTTTTCCACCCCCAGGATGCGAACTTCACTGTCGTTCCAGCCGACTTCAACCGTTGATGGAATATCCGATTTTAATTCGACCACTTTCACCAAATCCGGCAACGATGGGAATTTGGCTTTGATCTTGATCAGCCCTGGTGTCAAGTAGCCATACTCGATCTTTTTCTTGTCATCGGTGCTGATGGGATACCCTTTGTCGCCACTGATGGCTTTGCTCAATTCATCCTGTTCGAGTTCGATTTCAACCCCAGGCCGGTCGGTAACCACCGTCAGTTGCGCATCGGCCCACCCATAATACACGGTGGAGGTGTCATCCTGGTCAATCCGAATGGTTTTGACGTCGCGCAATTCGCCGGGGAGTTCGGCCCGAACATTAACCTGAGTGCCAACTTTAAACAAATCAGAGGTTTGCCAGCGAAAACTCTTTTCCTGCAATTCACGCGGTTTGCCGTCAATTTCAACCAGAAAATCCTTCCGGTCGGCAACGACATCCAGGCTTTTAAATATGACATTCTTGCGAATGACAACTGTTTTGGTGACTGTTTTGATTTCCTTGGAAACAGGGGCGGGAATTGGATTTTGAGCCAGACACGGGAGCGACCACAGCCACACCACGCACCCCATAACCAACCACAATGATCTCATCGCTGTTCAGAACCTTTCTGCCCAGGTGGTGGAGGGTCGGCGGCACAGCGAAACCCAATGTAGCCTTCCTGTCGAGTCGGAGGGGCATACATGAGCGTCGTCTCGTTTTGCCAGTTTCCACCAATAATCAATTTTTGATCGGATGAAGCTTGATCAGAATAACTCGTGCTAGTCCACTCTGAAACATTACAAGAAAGGCCGATGATTCCAAAGGGATTCGAGGCGGAACAACGGTGGTCAACGTGCAGCGGACCGCTTTGGCCCAGCGTATCGTTGGTTTTTACCCCGAGGGATGCGGATTCCAGCTCTTCACTCGTGGGTAACCGTCGCCCACGGGCCTGAGCAAAGGCCATGGCATCAAACCAGGTCACATTCGTCACCGGATAGCGCTGCCAGTTATCGTTTGGGTTGGTAGCCTGCCAGGTCAGGAGGAGTTGTTTATGCAACTCCCAGCGGATGCGACGGTCTTCATATCCATCCTGCCGTCTGGCGGCGTCACTGCCGAGAAAGGCGTCATAGTCGCCATTGGTGACTTCATAGCGATCCAGAAAAAATGCAGCTTTGCCGTTTCCCGGAGTGAGGTAGATCATTCCCACCGGTGCCGTCGGAGTTGTTGGGCCTGAGATGGGCGGCGGAGTCAAAAATTGTGATGAAAACACTTTCCAGCCAATCCAGGCACCTCCAACCAGCAGCGCCCCGGAAACGGCCAGGGTCGCGACCATTTTCGACCGGGAGGCCGGATCAAACATCTTCCACGTTGAAGCAGCGGTTGAAATAGGATGACCGTGGGGGTGTCGTCTCAGTCGTGAAAACAACGCCGATGATAAAATCCGGCCCGGAAATGACCCGCGATCCGGCATCACAGGCACTTGAAGCGCGGGACCCGCAAACTCAGATCGAATCAACTCAATCTGGTTCACCATTTCCGCCGCGGATTGAAACCGATCATAGACGGAGCGATGAAATGCCCGATCAAAAAAAGCGCGAAAGGGGCTCAATTCTTCAGGAAGCCAAACCTCGGCTTTAAAAAAGGCTGCTTCCAGTTCCGAAACCGTCAATTTGGCGGATCGAACCGAAAACGGAACGGTTCCGGTGAGCAATTCATACCCGATGACCGCTACGGCCCATAGATCGGAAAGAATCGAAGGTTGGGTTTGGGAAAGCGACTCTGGCGACATATAGGCCGGAGTTCCCCCAGTTTGGCGGATAATCCCGACCAGTTCGGCCAGACCATAATCCGTGATTTTGACTTCGGCTGCTTCGGCATCCCGACTGGTCAGGAGCACATTTTCCGGTTTTAAATCGAGGTGCATGACCCCTTCGGAATGAATTTGATCAAGCCCTTCCAGGATTTGAAGCCATAACCGAAGGGCGGTTTCAATCGGTTTGGAGGTTAAAATTTGTTCCCGTAGCGTTCCTCCGCCGACAAATTCAAAGACCAGTCCGACCCGAAACGTATCGGTAATGCCGTTATCGCTGATTTCACTTTCCTTAATTTTTAAGACGCGTTCGATCTGGCACAAATGGCGACGAGACATCCCGCGCCGGTCAATCCCAACCGTGGCGGCGTGATTGGCTTCTTTAAACACCAGCTTTTGGTTAGCCCGTTGATCAGCGATTTTAAGGGCAAAGACGGTGTTTCCACATTTGACTTTATAGACGTTGCCAAACGCGCCGCTGCCGAGCCACTCGCTGATGATGTAGGCATCACCAACCGTTCGACCGATCATTCGCCTGGTTTCCGAAGTTCGCGACGTGGACGCCATCAAGATTGCTTCCGATTGAGAGTTGATTGGGGGTACTGGAAGCAAAAGGGTAGAGGGTTGGTGGGCAATGAATCAAGGGCAATCCGGGTTCCGCGCTTCCAGATGACAGGGTGACAGGGTGACAGGGAGACAGGGAGACAGGGAGACAGGGTGACAGGGTGACAGGGAGACAGGGTGACAGGGTGACAAGGTGACAGGATGACAGAATGATAACAAACTCATTCTCAATTCTTCATTCTTCATTCTCCGGCTATTTCCCAAAAAAAAAACGGGCAGATCCAAAACAACATCCCGATCATCGCTTCCCAGTCGCTGTTTTTTCACTGCCCCTTGCATCCCGCAAGATGTACACATTTGAATGGATTGAAGATCCAATCAATAGAGGAGAAACAGAAGAACAATCAAAATCAATCGAGTTTGGATACAAGCAGATTCATACCAATTTGCAATGAAATTCTGGTATTAGTAAGCAGTCAAGTAATTCAATCAAATAAACTTAGCGAACTACTGACTACTGACTGCTGACTAACAAACTGGTATCACTACTTGCTTGCCGTCTCCGAGCCGTTGAGGGCTTTTGAGACCACCATGTTTTCAATTACCCGTACATCAACCCGGCGGTTTTGCTGCAGGGCTTCGCGGGTATAGTCGCCTTCGTTAATTTCTCCCGCCCCGACCTGCTGGATGCGCCACAGTTCAATGTTGTGAACATTAAACAGATAGCGTTTGACTTCGTCGGCTCGACGGTTGGTGAGCTGGTTGTTATGGTTGATGGATCCGCGTTTGTCGGCAAATCCAGCGATTTCAATCCGAACGCCTTTCTTTTGTTTGGCTAAGGACGCAATAGCATCCAGTTCGGCTTTTGATTCAGGTGATAGATTATATTGATTGGTTTTAAAATAGACGGATGCGGTTCTAAGGAGTTGAAAATCATCCAGGTTCGTTCTGACCTGGTTCAAATCTGCAGCAACTTGCGTTGATTTGGTAATCGCCTGACTGGCTTTTTGGTCAGCCTGATTGGCCAGTTGGGTGGTTTTTTCAACTTTGACGTCAACAGTTGTGATTCGGTCTGAAAGTCGTTTATCGAGTTCGGCAATTTCAGTGGTTGTGCGACGGACAGACTCTTCAAGTTCAGCCGTTCGGCCTTCGAGCGGGGTCACTCGTTCGTCAATTGTCTTACGGACAAATTTCTTGGTGGCACATCCCTGTCCAAAAACCGCTGCTAAAACGGCTATTCCGACAATAGCTACTATTCGGTGCGTCATAGCCTAAGGCTCCTTTCAGTTGTGGATTGGTCAGTACAGATCGCATCGGGTTTGCCATTGAGCCGAATCGAGTACCACGTGCCAGTTGTCGGCTGACCAGTGCCGAAATGACCACGGGTCAACCGACGCCTGACAGGACTGGCGCACTCAACTCCATCAAAGACCAATTCACAATGCGCTGTACGATAGGAGAGATGCTTGTTCTATGAAGCTGGAAAAAGGCCGATTACAGATACCTGAAGATTTTTCTGGAAAAAATTTAATTTTTTGGAAACCTCATTTCCAGGCCGCCGACCTGAGATGAAAAACCGTCCGCCAGGACCGATTGACTGTGGCAATTTGGTTTCTCGGGCAGAACTGACACGGCCATACCTGAGCTATTGATCAACCTGCTTGCCGATTGTCATGGAAATCGAGCCGGAATTCCTTTATTCGCAAAAAAAATCATTTTGTAATTTGTTGTATTACAACCGGTTATAATTATTTTAGGTTTGGGGCGGCCTCTGGTTTTTTTCTTTGAATCAAATCAGGCAGTTTGTGGTCCCAGGCTTGCACCTATTGGAATCGAAGGCTGAATCATAGCGAGCACACTTGATTCAGCCTGGTTGTTAATCAGTCACAAACCTTTGAATTCATTGAAGGTTTCTCAGTTTTGAATTTGGTTGTGTAAGGAGTTTTTTTGACTATGAAAAGTAAAGTGGTCCTTGGACTTGTTTTGGCGTCAGTTCTGGGAATGGGTGGGGCAACACTGGCTGCAACCCCAAATCAATCGAAAACAGCCACTTCGAAAGCGGTCACTGGCGGAAAAGCTGGAGTTGTGAAAAAGCACCACACGCACCATCACAAGAAACAGATTAAAAATGCCACTTCGAAGGACAAACGGTAGGTAATTCCTCTTTGAATGCGTACGTGTACTTCCTCTTCCTGTGCGAGCAATTCCGGTGGGCAAGACTCCTGTCACTTGCCCACCATTTTTTTGTTATACCAGTTTGTAGTCAGTAGTCAGTAGTCAGTAGTCAGTAGTTTACTAATCCTAGTTCTTTGAATTACTTATACCATTTTGCAATGATCCCATCGTATTAGCAAAAGGCTAAATTATTGATAAAACTGTATTTCCCTCAGCCCTTAGCCCGATACCCTCAGCCCAAAATGGTATTAACCATTCGCTAACACAAGCAATTTATTCCAAAATAGTATTCTACCAATTTGCTATGAACCTCTCGTATGAGGAAACGGTCAAGTAATTCAATCAAGTAGAGTTAGTGAACTACTGACTACTGACTACTGACTGCTATAAGATCTTTATCAACTGGCTCTTGCGGGAGGAGTTCACGGGGGACCGTGATTCCAACAGAATGGGCCAGAATCAGGTGCAGTTGCCGGAGCCCTTCGGTCAACGCCGCCGGGCCCGGTTGCAGGATGTAGGCCGATTTTATTTCATAGATGTGTTTTTCACGCACGGCACTGATTGAGTCCCATCCGGTGCGATTTCGAATCCAGTTTTTCTTGAGCGACCGACCACACCAGGACCCGATAATCACCTGGGGATCAAGCGGGATAACCGTTTCCGGCGACAATATTCGGTCTTTGCCGGCTTTGCATTCCCGCAGGTGTGGAAAAATCGGGTCGCCTCCAGCAATCTCGATCAATTCCTCGACCCATCGAATGCCGGAAATCAACGGTTCGTACCATTCTTCAAACAACACTCGTGGCCGGTAGGGAAATCTGGTCGCAGATTGGCGGATGGCTTCCAGTTCCGCCTGATAGGTTTGAATGAGGGCCGAGGCTTTTTCAGTGCATCCGACGATTCTGCCAACCGTCAGAATCATTTCCAAAATCTCTGGGACACTCCGCTGATTAAAAGTAAATACGGTCACGCCCCGCTGGATCAATTCCCGGACAATATCGGCCTGCAAATCTGAAAAGGCAAACACCAGATCTGGGTTCAACGCCAGGATTTTGTCGAATTTCGCGTGGATATAGGCTGACACTTTGGGTTTTTTTCGGGCTTCGGGCGGGCGGACGGTGTAGCCGGAAATGCCCACGATTCGATCTTGTTGGCCAAGTAAATACAGGGTTTCCGTGGTTTCTTCGGTCAGACAGATAATTCGGCGCGGGAAAGATTCAATCATAGTATAGGGTTTCGGGTTCCGGGTTTCGGGTTCCGGGTTTTCAAATCTCAGGTATCAGATAGCCCGCACACTATAGTTCGCTGACCAAAATTCGTCCATGCCTGCGTTGTGGTGTTCAGTAAAGTTGAAATCACAGGCAGGAGGATGGTGAGAAAATGGTTGAGAATCACAGGATGGGTTTGCTTTCGCGTGGTGGAGTGGGAATCAGTTTGGGGCTGCTTTTGGTGTTGAGTTGGGTGGTGGTTTCAAATCCGACGCTGGGTGCCACGTCAAATTCACTCAAAAAAGAAGTGATATATCTGGTTGGTGCCGATGAATCAGCCACCAAAGCCGCGGCTGGCCGGGTGGGAGGCACGGCAGTGAGTTCACTGACCAAAGCCTTTGCCGCCGCCGTGGCCGATTTGTCAGCCGGGAGCAACGTCACCATCAAATTAGCCGCTGGAGACTACAACGGGGATTTTGGCTCGGGGGCCTATGCCCTGGGTGTGATCAATGCGCCAACCGCGACACTCAAACTGGAAGGCGGGTTTAAACCGGATTTTTCGAGCCGGTCGCCGTTTCGATTGCCTTCGATGATTGTGGCGACTCCGCAACGAAGCGCCCCGCTGCTGAAATTTGCCGCAAATTCAAAACTGGGCGCTTTTATCGTGGATGGCGTCAGTTGGGATTCACAGGCATCCAATTCCTATGACGCGAAGACCAATAGCCTGCTGTATGGCAAATCCTGCACCTTTCCATTTGTGCAGTTTTACTATTTCTCGTGTTTTACCAATTTAAGCAGCAGGTTTCTTCTGTAACTTATTGAAAATACAGCGGAGTGGGTTTTTTCGATAGTTTCTCAAAACCACGCCTTTGAGGGCAACTTCCGAAAAAAGAATGATCGAGGCATCCAG